>CAYIZJ010000008.1:23891-26254 GCA_964368045.1 uncultured Muribaculaceae bacterium | reverse complement strand
TTGAAAAATGCGTCAGAAATTGCAGATAATTGCGAAGAGGTATTAAAATGAAAAAAGTATTAGGTATTTTATTTTGCTTCTTTGCAGTATTGCCAACCGTCACTGTTGCCCAAGATACTAAATACGTTTGGCATTTGGGTGCTGTTTCCGATGTGTTCCGAGAACTTTATATAGAACATTGTCCTGTTGGTATAGATGAATTGGTAAAAATGTCGAATTTTGTAAAAGAAAATCGTGTTAGATCAATTCAAGAAATGGCTGATAAGTGCACTGAAAGTATCGAAATAACCAGCGAGCTTGTAAAAGGTTCGACCGTCGACGGCATTTGTACGGGAACTTCCAAAGGCGATGGGTGTGAATATTTTATAAACAGATTGATCGAAGAACAAAATAAAGTCGTGAAAATTTTCGAACATCCTGGAACTTATGTAACCAAGGTGCAGGGAATGGATGATGTTTATCAAATAAACAATGTTATTCCAGGTGGCAAAGATATTTGGCTATTAAGTGATGATATGAAATCTGTTGTTGATTTGGGAATTGATGTCAGAACAGAAGACATGTTTATAAATATTGATTCCCGAGAAGATGTTCGTGGGGTTTACAACAGAAGCTATATATATACAAAAGTTGATCTTTCCGATTGGATTTATCAGGAATATGATTCTTGGGATAGGGGGGTGCCTATTATATATGGTGCTGCAACGGCTTATGCGGGATTGCCAAAAACAAAAGTACCAAATTTTGCACCAGAGCCAAGATATGATATAAAAAACAGGGATTTTTTTGATCAATATAGAATAGACGGACAAACAGATATCGATGTTCACACTAATGGGTTTTTATTTCAGGGACAAATTGTTCATCTGGAATGGTTGGGGCATTTTATAATCGGTATGACCCAAGAAGAAACTTTGGTGCCAAAGGCTGTAAGTGATTTTGCAATGGATGTTTTACAAAAAGGTACGAACGATGTTCAGGGCCAAGGTGACACAGATCCAAAACATTTTCTAGAAAGCAGAAGTCAGGGTATAAATTATCAATATATATTATCTAAATTTTCAAAAACACAAACATCCAGTCCAATGGAAGCTATTCAAATGGTCGAGTACTGGGCAAGGGAAACAAAGCAATGGGAATCAGTAGAATGTATAGATAAAGATTACGATTGTGATTGGCGGCCTGCCACACAGGACTTCATAGATTGTTATTTTGATGGCGTTTTATATAAAATGGAATTTGATGATATTTGTGATTAATAAGGTAAAGATTTATGAAAACTAAAAAAGATTATTATATGTATTTTATAATTGTGTTTATGCTTGCTATGTCTGGTGCGGGTTTAAACAGTTTTATAAAAAATGTAAAAGAAAACAATGAATTAAAGAAAAGAGAAAAAAGCTTTACTCAGTTTATTTTTGATGAAGCGGATAAAATTTCAGAGGCATACGCAAACGAAGAAAAAGCAAAAACAATGGATATGCAAAAACCTCAATCCATAGAAAGATATGTTAAAAGTTTAAATAAAAATATTGAAACGTATGAAGATTATATTGAAAAAAATGCTGATATAATTCACGTTTTAGACGAAAAGGCCGGAAAAAAATTAAAATTCAAGGCGGCAATAGACACCCTGAATAAAGGAAAAACATCGGATGAAAAAAAATTCCGTGATGTTTTCAAAGGCTATATAGATTTTAATAAAAGATTAGAAGTAGTAAAAAATTGGAATGAAAAAACAGACGTTGATATAAAAAAATAAAAAATTGTTTTTAACTGTGTTTCCGTTTCAAAAAATTCAAAAGTTTTTCCTGAAAAAATGTTGCGAAGTGAAAAAAAGCTGTTATAATTTGTTGGTACAATAAAAAAATAAGGGCGATAAATGATAGATGTAAATGATTTAATAAGAAATTTCTTTGATACTGTGGTTGGATATTTGGAAAATAAAAAACCAAAGGTTCAGGCCTTTGACAGACTGACAATCAAAAAAAATATTATAAATTTACGCTTGATTTCAGATTATGCGAGATTATCCAGTGATAACTATCCCAAAAATGCGGCTAAACTTTCTGTATCCGCCGATGTTTTTATGACACACGGAAGTCAAGATAAAAGAAAATATCAAACTTTTAGTAGTTTTATGTTCTGTTTGGACAATTTTTATGACGCAAAAAAAAGACAAGATATTGAATCAATGAGACAAGAATATAAAAAAATGATTTCATTGAATAAAAAATTTAAATCTTTAATCAATTTTCCCGAAAATATAAAGATTAAGCCGGTCGATTTTGATGCGACGGTTTCGGCCGTTTTCAAAAGGGTTATTGAATATTTGGAAAAACAAAAAAATAAAGTTGAAGCTT
>CAYIZJ010000008.1:21353-23881 GCA_964368045.1 uncultured Muribaculaceae bacterium | reverse complement strand
ACCCAGAGTATTATTCAGATATATCTGTCCGCAGTTCTCTTACCGCAGATGGATTTATAAAACAAAAAAGTTCAGCTAATACAAGACTGCACGTGGTGAATAAATTTATTTATTGCTTAGAAGAATTTTATACAGCACAAAAAAGCAATAGAAATGATGATATGTATAAAGCTTTGACCGAGATTTTAGAATGCAATAAAAGATGGAAAGAATTAACCGATATGGGATATTTGATGAGAGCTTATGTTTCACAATTTATTGCGGCCGAAAAATTTGCAATTTTTGAAAGCCAAACTATAAATCAAAATAATAAAATTCGATAAACAAAGGTAATAAAATGAAAAAAGAAATAAATGTAGAAGAAATTATAAAATCAGTATTTGATAAAATGATTCAAAATCTGGAAATGGTTATTGAACATTCGTTAAGAATTGATCTTATGGCAAATGACGCCACAATAGAAGCGGTAAAAACATTACAAGTATTAAAAGACGGATTGCCAGAAAGTTTGAAAAAATATAAAAATTTTACAAATTCGGATGCTTTGAAAATAACCGATAATTCTTTTTGTAAACGTAACGCTGGTTCGGATGACGGAAAATACGATGCTTGTCATGAATTTATCAAAGCTGTTAAGTTGTATTATAATTCAGAATTGAAGGCAGAAAAAAAAGTAGCATTAGAAAAGATTATCCAAAGTAATAAAAAATGGACTATATTTAATGCGACAAGTTTTTTCAATAAATTGTCCAAAGAATTTACATCCCCACAAAAATTGATTCAGAAAGAATTTGGACATACCAAATAAAAAAAAACCGGCGAAATGCCGGTTTTTTAATAAGTTTTTTATTTATTTTTTGCCACCAATTTTGGTTTTGCCGCCCATATAAGGTTGCAAGGCAACAGGGATATTTACAGAACCATCGGCATTTTGATGGTTTTCTATAAATGGTGCCAAAGCACGTGGCAGGGCAATACCTGTGTTATTTAATGTTGCAACATGTTTAACGTCCCCCGATTTATTTTCACGAAAACGGGTATTTGTTCTGCGGGCTTGGAATTCTCCGATTGCAGATGAACTGCCCAATTCAACATATCTGTTTTCCGACGGCATCCATGCATCAATGTCAACTTGTTTTACTTTGTTAAAACCCATATCCCCCGTTGATATATCCAAAACACGATATGGTAATTCTAAATCCTGCATAACACCGATTAAATTGTTTGTTAAATATTCAAACATTTTTTCAGTATCGTCCGGTTTACAGAAAATAAATTGTTCGACTTTGTTAAATTGATGAAAACGAACCAGTCCACGGGTGTCACGTCCGGCGGCTCCTGCCTCTTTACGGAAACATTGGGACAGACCCATATATTTAATAGGTAATTCATTTTCATTTAAAATGTCACCGCTATGCAGGGAATTTAATACAATTTCACTTGTGCCGGCCAAACATCTGTCCGTGTCCGACAACATAAAAACATCCCCATCCATAACAGATAAGTCCGAGCCCAAAAAATGACCCGCATTAAACACGGTTTGTGGTTTTGTAACCGCTGGGCAATTTACAAGAGAAAAACCCTGTGATTTAATTTTATTGATAACAAAATTTTGGACAGCTAATTCCAATTCGGCGGCTTCACCCACCAACGCATATGTTCGACTGCCGCAGGCACGAGATATTTTTTCAGGCATCCACCAATTATTCATATCCAACAAATCCCAATGGGGCAGTGGGGTAAAATCAAATTTTGGAATATTATTTGAATTAAATATTTCAACATTCGATTCGTCATCCGGCCCAATCGGGGAATTAGCATCCGGAATTTGTGGAACACGGTGCATCAGTTCGTTAAAGTGATTTTCTGCGATTTCCAAATCTTTTAAATCATTCGCAATCGAATCGGATATTTCTTTGGATTTTGCGATTAAAGGTTCTTTGTTATCGGATGATGGAATTTCACGTGTGATTTTATTTTTTTGAGCGGTTTTGGATTCTGTCAAAGTTTTTAACCGGCGAATTCGTTCATCCAATTTTAATATTTCATCTGTGTAATCGGTAAATCCTTTGACCTTACAAGTATTTTTTATAATATCCGGATTTTCACGAATAAATTTTATATCTATCATATTTTAACCTTTTTATTTCAATATTTATTATAGTTTAGCGTTCAAGAAAACTCAAATAAAAAAAAGGCCCCGTTTGGGGCGATTTTCTTATAAAGCAATTCTTTGTTTTTCATCATCCAATGTCGCCAGCTCATCTTTAAATAATTCTGGTTGCATAGACACTCTTTCAAAGCTTTTAACAAAAAGAAAATCACTTAATCGATTAAGATATTGAATCACAGGGGACATATTCATTCCATATTTTTCATTTTCCGGTAACAATCTGTCATTTTCCATAAATTCAACAATTTGACGTTCCACACGACGGGTAATCGCACGAGCAAGAGAAATATAACCACGAGGATTTACAAAAATAGGGGGAATAGAATTGTTATGGCTGGTTACGTATTCTTCCATA
>CAYIZJ010000008.1:0-21343 GCA_964368045.1 uncultured Muribaculaceae bacterium | reverse complement strand
ATGTGTTGTAATATTTTTCTTTCATCGACAGATTTGTAATAAAAGTATCCCATAATTTCAGAAAGAAAGGTTTGTATAGAATCAAATTTATCGCCCGCCAACCCAAGTGCACAGGATAATTCGTCCAATTCACCTTGGATTTTAATCACTGGGTGCGATTTACTGGCGATTGTTGTTGGATTCAACTGAGTCATTCCGTTGTCGCCAGATTTTGTTGTAATTTTAGCCATAACAAATTTCCTTCTCTCTTTCTATTATTGTTATTATATCATATTTTATATAAGTTCGCATCCACCACCACCGCATGCGGCTTCGGCACCAAAGTTAACAAAGTTTTTTTCTTCTTCGATGCGTTCCAAATGTAATTCTGGGACAGATTCAGCGAATTCTTTGTATACTTCTTCGTTCGTGTCTTCGAACGGTGCCTGAACATAGCTGGAATCAGAATACGGTAATAATGAAATGCCGGTATAATTGGCACGATTTTCCCACATCCAGTTACGAACATCATCCCATTCGTGGTTTTTAATGTTACAAGTACAAGACACGTTATTATAGTTTTCACCAGACACATGTCCCGGTACAACCCAATTTTCAAATATATATTTAACACGTTCCAAAAATTCCAAAGCATTTTCATTACGACGTGTTACTGCACCTTCTGGGGCACGAATAACCATGGATATAACTGCGTTTTTTTCCGGATTCATTTCTTCGTCTTCGACCAATTGTGGGAAGTTTTCGGACATATACGCATATAATGGTTCCATTTTATTTATACGCAAACGGCGGATGTAATGTTTTGCATGCCATGGGTGAATTCCGCTGGACGTTCCCAGTACCAGCGAACCTGTACCGTCTGGTTTTACAGTTGTTAATCTGTCGGCTGTATTGATACCGATTTTTTTTGCGATATCTTCGTTTGCAGCTTTGACTGATTCGACAGCTTGTTTGAAATCCAGCTTTTTTAAATCTGGGTGTGATGCAATACCTGTTAATGACACACCAATCAATGCCATATCTTTTGCATTTTGTTTCCATTCGTTGTCGATGTATTTAAAGTCTGTGTATCCGGCCTGTAATGTTCCAATCAGGGCCGCATAATATGCACGATTGTTAAAGTCTTCTTGGGATTCGATGTCGCCCAAGTTCACAGAAGTCAAATTACAAAAGCCTTTGCTTGGCATAGAAATTTCACAACAAGGGTTTACAAGCCAATCATTTGTGTTCGACCAAACAACACCCGGTTCCCCACATCCTGATTCCTGACATTGGGTAAATATTTTATCAAAGTCTTCACGGGTTGTGTTTTCACGATCAAATTGAACAGAATTATTTGATAATCCACGTTGTGGGTTTGCTTCCCACCAATTGCCTTCTTTGGCGTGCAACATTAAATCATCGTCTTTGTCAAACAGGCAAATCATTGCACTGCGGCGAACGCCACCGGCCAAAACGGCTTCGGATAAAAAGCAGCAAATATCATAACAATCCAGCGATGTTAATTTTGTTTCGCCATTTGCGATTTTTTTATCGAATAATATTTTCAAATTATCCAAAGTTTTTGCCAAAGGTTCAGACCCTGGGGCTGAACACATACTGGATTTAATCAATGCGCCTTTTGGACGAATTGGGGATAAATCAAATTCAATATCGTTACCTGTTTCAAAATAAGCCTTCATCAAAGCCGCAGCACAATCGGCCCATCCTTCGATACTATCTTCTGGTGTGAATATTTCTGTAATACCGGTTCTTTTGCATAATTGTGGCAATTTATTTACAAAATTATAGCGGACTGAAAATCCAACGCCCGCACCACATAATAACAAATAAAATACATCACGAAAAGCTTGAACAGAATCGATGCCAATCGCAGAACAGTTATACATTCTGGCGTTGTTTTGCATAATACCGGCACCGCCAAACTGCATAGAACGCATAGAAGGCAAAATTTTCTTTGCCAATACTAATTCATAAGCTTTTTCAATTTCGTCTGCAACCTGTGGGAATTTAGCCAAATGCATGCTTTTATTTCTAAGAACAGTTTCTTCCCAAGTTTCTCGTCGTTTTTTTTCAGGCATATATTTTGAATACTTCATATAATATGTTAAATCTGATAATAGTTGCAGTGATTTATTCATTGTTTTTAATCCCTTGAATTTAGTCACTATTTGCTGATTTGTATTTTGACAAAAATCAACAGGTAGTGTCTTATATTGTTATTTTATCACAATATATAGTATTTTAATAGTGTTTTTTTCTCAACAGGATTTTTTAAAAAATTTCGATTTTATGCAATTTATGCCCTTGACATAGGTATCAAAAATAGTGATATTTTTTATGATTTTTTCATTTTGCTTGGATTTTATAGGTTTTGATTCAGATAAAGCGATTCGTTTTTTTTATGTTTTCTTGACACAAAATTTGTTGTGTGTTTTTATTTTTTATGCTTTTGGTAAAAAATATCTTTCAAGTTGAATTTTTATATGTTAGTATCTTGTCGTTCAATACAAATTTATTATATATATAGAAACAAAAATGGAGTTTAAATTATGTATGATGTTATTATTTTAGGGTCTGGACCTGCGGGTTTAACGGCTGCACTGTATACTTCACGTGCGGGTAAAAAGACTTTGGTTTTGGGTGGTGATAAACTGGGTGGTCAAACAGCCGGTATCGCAGTTTTGGAAAATTATCCAGGATGGCAGGGCAGTGGTTTGGAATTATCCGAATTTATGAAAAACCAAGCAACCACATTCGGTACAGAAGTTATTATGGCATCAGCCACTGGTATTTCAGGCGATGAAGACAAAGGATTTACTGTAACTGCAAATGACGGTAATAAATATAACGGTAAAGTCGTTATTTTGGGAACCGGAGCATCCCCAAGAAAATTGGAAATCGAAGGTGCAAAAGAATTGTTCGGTCGTGGTGTTTCATATTGTGCAACTTGTGATGGTTTCTTTTACACAGGAAAAACAGTTTTGGTTATCGGCGGTGGGAATTCCGCATTGAATGATGCTTTGTATTTGGCGGACGTTGCCAAAGATGTCAAAATCGTTTATCGCAAAGATGATTTTTCACGTGCAGAACAAGTAATGGTTGATCGTGTTAATGAAAAAGATAATATCGAATGCGTATTTAACACAGAATTGAAAAGCATCGCCGAAAAAGAAGGCAGCGAAGATGGCGAATTGATTGCAACAACAACAACCGGTGAAGAAATTGTATGTCATGGTTTGTTCATAGCAATTGGTCACGAAGCAAATACAGACTATTTATCCGAAAGCATTAAACGTGATAAAATGGGTCGCCTTGCTGGGGCTGAATTGCCAAAGGGTATGTTTGTTGCGGGCGACGTTCAATCTGGTTTGAAAATGCAAATTGCAACAGCCGTTGGTGCGGGTTGTGATGCTGGTATGGATGCGGTTGCATATTTAAATACCAAGGCATAATATTAAATGTAGTATTTAATAAAAAAACCGGCAATACGCCGGTTTTTTTATTTGTTCTTTGATTCAATCAATCCGTTTAAAATATTATTTATCTGTAATGTTTTATTTTGCATATCTGATTTTAATTTATTTGGATTACATAATTCTTTGTTATATGCAAATGAACCGCGACCAATTGATGAAACGTTTGGTATGTTTATTTTTTCAATTTTATCTGCGCTGGAACAAAAAGCCTGACCAACGGTTTCCAATTTCGGTGCATTTAATTTAATCAAATTAGTTGCACCGGATAAAAAGTTTTTTCCAACCGATACTGTGTCTTTTAAATTTATTGTTTGTAATGTTTTGCAACCGTATAAAAAGTTGTCTTTGATATATGGTTCGTTATCTAAATTTATTGACAATAGGGCGGTATCACGAAAAGTTAAAAATTCAACATTATCAAGTAATATGATTTTTGTGTTATTCGCGCCTTTTTTTATCTGAATTTTTTTATTCTTTATTGCCGATTCAAAATATTCAGGAAAAGAATCTTCGTTTTTTTGTATGTTTATTAACTTTCGATATTTTGAATTAAAAACAAAGTATCCAAAATTTATTTCATAATCAGGGTTTAAATTTACAATTTTGCTATTTTCTTTGTAATAAAAATTATTTCCCACATATAAATGTCTGAATTTTTGTTGATATTTTATTATTTGACCTTTGAATAATTTAAATCCGTCGGGCAATATAACTTCTTTGGATGCGAAATCAACGTTGAAATAATGTCGCAAAGCGTTTGATAAGCCAAATGCGATGTTATCTGGATTAGAGTTTAATGTATTGTCACTGTTTTTAACCGCACTGTTATATCGGCATGTGATTCGAATGGAATTGCCACCGATTGGAATACGAATGTACAATAAACTTAATCCATATGGATCTTCACGTTTTGGTACTTTTGCCCGTTTAATTTCGTCTATGTTTTTCTTTATACAATATACAATGTGAAATTTTAAATACCGGCGTTTATCACGAAATGTACAAAATGCCTCGGTTGGTAAGATGTATTTTTTAACCGAGTTTTGTTTTTCCAAAGTATCGGCATGAAATGCTATATATCCGGCTTTGTCTAATAATTCAAATGGGTCTTCGACAATGCCTGTATCGAAAATTTGGCTTCCCTTTAAAAAAGAAAGGTATTCTAAAATAGGTTCAGCATCTTTGCCCGCATATTTAACAATTTTGTCCAAATTTTTTATATCAAAAATACCATTGTCATCATCATTAATGGTTCGTGCAAAATTTTCGCCGTTTTGTTTTTTTATTTTGTTGTACATAAATATAAGCTTGATACATTATATTTTAATTGTCAAATTTTATTTGCGCTATTTTTTATAATATTCTTTTAATATTTTATAAGAATTTGAAATCTGGGTAAATTTTTCTGTTGCGGATTTTTTATTTTTGTTTGTATCAGGGTGATATTTTTTTGCCAGTATTCTATATCTTGCTGAAATTTCGGATTTTGTCGCCGAAATAGGTAACCCGAATGCTTCCAATGCAGAAACAATTTTGCTGGGCATAGGTTTTTTAACAGTTTTTTTATCGAATTCAGAACGACCTGTTATAAAATCATTTAAAAAGTTCAAATAATCATCGCTGTCTTTTTTTGCGGTGTTTTTGTCCTTCATCGCTGTTCCAAAGGTTTCTTTTTCCCAGTCGGCTTCGATTTCGGAAGCGGTCATATTGGAATAATAATCCCAATTTTTATTGTATTCGGCCGCATGATCTTTGCAAAAATACCAATATTCGTTTAAATCACGATTTTTCGGGGCACGGCAAATACCCGCCTTTGTGCAGCCTGGTTTATCACATTTTGTTATCATTTTATTTCCCCCGATGATAAAGGATGATGTTGTTTGACCGTTTGTTTTAATTTTTCTGGTAAAACGTGTGTATATATTTGTGTTGTTGAAATGTCTTCATGCCCCAGCATAGTTTGTATAGCACGCAGGTTCGCACCGCCCGCCAATAAATGCGAAGCAAACGAATGCCGCAATACGTGTGGGCTGACCCTGTCGGGACTGATGCCAGATAATACGGCGCACTTTTTTAATATTTTAAAAAATCCATCCCGTGTTATATGACCCGCCGCACTATTTGATGGGAATACGTATTTTATCCCCGATTTTTTTTCATCCGATTGTGATACTTCCAACCATTTATCTAATGCGATTATGGCCGATTGATGTACGGGTACTAATCTTTCCTTTGCACACTTGCCACGGATTAACAATTTGTCGCCCAATACGGCGGATTTCGGCAGCTCGCATAATTCCGACACACGAAGACCAGACGCATATAGCAATTCAATCATCGCCCGCAATCGAATTGAATTCTTTGTGTCACCGGCGGCCGAAATCAAATCTTCGATTTCACTTTCGGATAAAAATTTCGGTAATGCTTTTTGTTTTTTTGGTAATTCCAAACCGGCGGCTGGATTTTTAGTTATTATTTTTTCCAGCATTAAAAATTTATAAAATCCACGAATTGCACTTGCCTTGCGGGCGACCGAAGATGCTTTGTCGGGTAAATTTGTTATATATTCTTGTAATTGTTTATTTGTAACATTTAATAAATTTCCCAAAGCGTTTTCAGCCTGTGACAAATCGCTTTGATAACTGGTCAAAGTCTTCAAACTACGACCCTTTTCAGCGGACAGGGCTTCTAAAAATATATCAATGTAGTTCATTTACGGATGCAATACAATTTCTGTTAATTGTTGATCTGCTTGGAAATTGATTAACATTAAAATAACTATCAAAACAATTGCTGTTATGATAATCAATTTTTTCGGTGTAAATTTTTTCTTTTTATTTATTGGCATTTTTTCCCTCTATTTTTATTTAATTATATATTATCAGACGATATAATTGAAAAACCTGCGATTGCAATTATTATAAACGGTGGTGCAATAACTGCCAGCAATGTTGGAAGTGAACCGGTCGCACCCAATGTTGTAAATAAATTTGTTATAAAATACAAAACAAAGCAGGTGATAATCCCAAATCCAAACTTTAATCCAAAGCTGTAATTTCTTCGTTGTTTTGTTTGGGAAAACGCAACCCCCAAAACAGTCATAGATATCAATGTAAGCGGTAAAAACAAAAGGGTCCACAGTTGAACAAGGTGGCTTTTTATTGGGGCACCGATGTCTTTCATTTTTGTAATAAAGTCAGGCAATTTCCAAAATGATATTTGGTCGGCTTGTAAATATCGGTCCAAAACAGTTTGTGGATTTAATAAAGTATCCATTTGCCAGCTTTGATTTTTTTTGTGGCCTTTGGAATCATAAACCGCTGCGGACTGTGAAAACAGGCCATCATCAGACAATATCATAGTATTCGATTCGATTCGGTTTATCAATGCTAAGTCTGGTGACTGGTTATAAATAACAACATCGATAAATTTTAAATTTTTTTCGTTAACTTCCACGTTTTCGGCCGATAAAGTAATTATGCCAACATCGTTTGATTCACGAATCCATATTTTATCGTCGACTAATTTTAAATCTTTGGCTGTGATGCTTTGGCTGGATAATTCGATTGTATATGGGTTTACAATTGTTGTCGTAAAAATTCCAATCAATGCGGCCGCAATTATAAAAGGGCGGGTTGATTGATACGGCGACATTCCAGCACTTGCGATAATTATGTTTTCCGAAGACTTGGTCAAAACATAGGACGCAAACAAAGTCCCCATAAATACAGCCAATGGTAAAAATAGCGGTATATATTCCAGCAATCTAACCCACGCATCCATAACCGCACCACTTAATGCATCATGACGGGGCAGTCTTTCGACAAATGTTATTGTGAATATAATACCGCAAACCGTTAACATAACCATAGCAATGCTGTTAAAATAACGCTTCATTAAAAATCGTGTCATAATGTTAAACATAATTGATACAGATTATATAATGTTCAATTGACAATTGCAAAATTAAAATGAATACTATAAAAAAATAAAAATGAAGGGTTAAAAAATGGATAAAAAACCAATATCAAAAAAAGGTTTTGAAAAAGTATTACAAGAATTAAAACAATTGCAAGAAATCGACAGACCAGAAATATTAAAAGTTGTTCAATGGGCAAGATCCTTGGGCGATTTATCGGAAAATGCTGATTATAGTGCGGCAAAAGAAAAACAGGCTCAGATTGATAAAAAAATCAGATTTTTACAAGATGTTGTGAAAAACGCACAAATTATTGATACAGATACTTTATCAGGGGATCGGGTTGTTTTCGGTGCAAAAGTTATTGCCGAAGACGATGATGGTAATAAATTAGAGTGTCACATTTTGTCCGATATCGAATCGGATGGTAAAACAATTATTGCGTGTACTTCACCTGTTGGGCGTGCTTTGATTGGGAAATGTGTTGGTGACACTTGTGTTGTGAAATTACCGGCTGGTGAAAAAGAATACGAAATTTTACAGGTTAAATTCAAAGAATAAAAAATGGCAATCAGGGTTTTACCAGAAAATCTTATAAATCAAATTGCGGCCGGCGAAGTTGTCGAAAGACCCGCCAGTGTCGTCAAAGAATTGGTTGAAAATTCAATCGATTCGGGTGCAACTAATATTATAATAGATGTTACCGATGGCGGACGGTCACTTATCAGTATCATAGATGATGGGTGCGGTATGACAAAGGATGATTTGGCAAAATGTATAACACGACATGCGACATCAAAATTACCAACGGATGATTTGCTGAATATAAATTTTATGGGATTTCGGGGCGAGGCCTTGCCATCAATTGCGTCTGTATCTGATATGACAATTGATACATATAATGGGATGGATTCAAATGGTTGGACAATCGATTGTAACACGGGAAATATCAAACCATCCAGTTGGGAATCAGGAACCAGAATTCGTGTTTGTAATTTATTTGGAAAAACGCCTGCACGGCTGAAATTCTTGCGTTCAGATCGGGCCGAGTTGATGTCAGTTGTCGAAGTGGTAAAAAAATTGGCAATGTCCAGACCAGACATAGGATTTGTTTTAAATAACAAATGGCGGTTTAAATCGGGTCAGGAATTAAGGGCACGGGTAATCAATGTTATCGGCGAAGAAGTCGAAGATAAATTGATAGAAATTTCGGAAATTTCAAATTCGACCGGTGCGTTATCTTTGTATGGTTTTATATCCAATCCAACATTTCGTCGTGCATCCAGTATTGATCAATATTTATTTGTAAACGGTCGTCCTGTAAAGGATAAGGTTTTGGTCGGTGCTTTGCGGGCAGCATATATGGATGTAATGAGTTCAAGGGAATTTCCTGTTTGTGCTTTGTATTTAGAATTAAGTCCGACAGATGTTGATGTAAATGTATCGCCCGCAAAAACCGAAGTTCACTTTTTGGAACCGGGCAGGGTTCGTGGATTTATTATCCGTGTTTTAAGAGAGGCTTTGTCAAAACCATTGATTGAAACAGGTTTTGCAAATTTGGGTCAAACAAATAACGATTTTACAATGCCGCAAAATTATCAAACAAGTTTTAATCATCAAACAATTGTGGCATCCCCACATAAAAAAAATTCAACAGATTACAGTGAATTAAAACAATTATCGCAAAATACGATTATTGAGCCGAGCGTAGTTGAATCAAAAGATGATGTTTTTGCTGAAAGCCCATTGGGTCGAATAATCGGGCAAATTTCAAATAAATATATAATAACCGAAAACAAAGATGGTATGGTTATAATCGATCAACATGCCGCCCATGAACGAATTGTTTATGAAACGCTGCGGTGCAAAGAAATCAAGGTTCAGCCACTTTTGACACCTTTGGTTATAAATATGAGGCCCGAAAAAATAGATGCCGTTTTGGAAATACAACAAGATTTAAAAGATTGTGGCATTTTAATCGACCGATTTGGTGATGGGGCTTTGGCTGTTTTTGAAAAGCCAGCAGACTGGGATTTGGACTGGGCAAAGCTGTTATCAAATATCGCAGATGAAGTGGCGTCATTTGGGCATTCGTCTGCTGCACAGGAAAAATTGCATTTAAAATTGGCAAATTTCGCCTGTCATCATTCTGTTCGTGCGGGTCAAAAACTGGATTTTGCCCAGATGCAGGCACTTGTTCGAAATGTCGAAAATATGGAACGTGCCGGTCAATGCAATCATGGTCGTCCTGTATATAAAATGATATCAATTGCTCAATTAGATTCTATGTTCGAACGTATTTAAATTAACCCGATTTTTTAATCTTTTTTCTTTGACACACGGGGCTTTTTTTACTATTCTTTTTGTATAACAAACACAGGAGCAAAAAGATGAATAGTCAAACAAATGCAATAACAGAACAAATAACCGGCCAAAATGACATTTGGGGTGTTGTTTTATATGTTGTAATTATTTGTGCAGTCATATATTTCTTTATGATAAAACCAAATAAAAAACGTATGGAAGAATACAAAAAAATGCTGGAAACACTAAAAGTAGGTAATCGTGTTATGGCCGCAGGTATTTACGGAACTATTAAAAAAATAGGCGATAAAACATTTGATATCGAAATCGCAAAAGGTGTCGTAATTACAGTTAATAAAAATGCAGTTGTCGATTTAAACGAAGTCGAAGGTAAAAAATAAAGCATAAATTGTTTTATCAAAATGTAAGGTATATAAAATGTTTAAAAAAATTACTATAATTACGATTGCAGCTTTTGGTATTTTGTTGTCTTTGCCGACATTGGTGCCTAATTCTGCGAAATATTTACCAAGCTGGATCGAACCAGTTCCATTGGGATTGGATTTAAAAGGTGGGGCACAATTGTTGTTAGAGGTTGATACCGATACAATGATTGCCGAAAAAGGGACACAGTTATATGACAATGTTCGCACAACTTTGGTTGACAGGGACAAAGGTGTTATTCGTTTTGCGGGATTACGTGAATCGGATGGTGCGGTTTCTTTTGCGGTTCGTAACGAAAACGAATTGTCGGACGCAATCGGCAGATTGCGTGGTGAATTGGGTCAGGATATTGATATCGAATCAAATGGCAGCGTTATAACTTTGTCTTATTCCGATAAACAAAAAGCGGATATGACAGATGATGCGATAGCCCGCAGTATTGAAATTGTTCGCCGTCGTATTGATGCGCTTGGTACCAAGGATCCTGCTATTCAAAGTCAGGGCGGAAAATATATTTTAATTCAATTGCCAGGTGTTGATAACCCTGAAAAAATCAAAGATTTGATTGGTCAAACAGCGAAAATGTCTTTTCATTTGGTTAACGAAAGTATTACCGAAGACCAATTGTTAACTGGTGCCGCACCTGCGGGAACGCAATTTTTGCCGATGATGGATTTTCCAACGCAAAAAGTTGCCGTGTACGACAGAATAGAAGTATCAGGTGATTCTTTGACCGATTCACAAGCCGACTTTGATCAAAACAATATGCCAGTTGTAACGACTGTTTTTGATTCAGCCGGAGCAAGACAATTTTCAAGATTAACAACAAAACATGTAAACGAAAGATTTGCAATTGTTTTGGATGGTAAGGTATTATCCGCACCAAGAATAAATGAACCTATCCCAGGTGGACGGGGTCAAATTTCTGGCGGATTTACACTGGAAGGGGCAAAAGACTTAGCCGTTTTGCTGCGTTCTGGTGCTTTGCCTGCACCGCTTTCTGTTATAGAAGAAAGAACAGTTGGTGCGGGATTGGGGGCAGATGCAATCGAAGCTGGAAAAATAGGGGCCATTTTGGGATTGATTTTCGTTATGGCGTTTATGCTGATTTTATATCGCCGCTTTGGAATGATTGCGAACGCTGTTTTAATTGTTAACTTGTTAATGATTATTGGGCTGTCTGCTTTATTTGGGGCAACTTTAACATTGCCTGGTATTGCTGGTATAATCCTAACACTTGGTATGGCTGTTGATGCGAACATTTTGCCTTTCGAAAGAATTCGAGATGAAATTCGAAATGGTGTGCCTACCTTGCGTGCGGTTGAAGCCGGTTATAATCGCTCTATGAAGGCGGTATTGGATGGTAATTTAACAAATCTTATCTGTTCTTTGATTTTGTTCCAATTTGGGGCAGGGCCAATTCGTGGATTTGCTGTTACTTTATCAATTGGTGTAATTACAACATTGTTTACTTGTTTATGTCTGTCAAAGATTTTCGTTGACTGGTATATGAACAACAAAAATAAAAAAGTTGGTTTCACAAAATAATATTTTTAGTTATAAGGAGAAATTTATGAAACTAAAATTTATGAAATATCGCAAATTATCTTACCTGATTTCAGGTTTGCTGGTTGCGGCCTCGATCTTTTCTTTGTCGACCAAAGGATTGAATTTCGGTATTGATTTTATCGGTGGTATTTCTATGGAAGTTATGCCGATTACAGAAAACTATACCGTTGACCAAATGCGAAAAGAATTAAAACAATTTTCCCCAGAATTACAGTCTGTGGATGATAAATCTGTTTTAATTCGTGTTGGATTACCAAAAAACTCTACCGATGAACAACAAAATGCAAAGGTATCAGAAATCAAAAATATCCTAGGGGATAAAGTGAAATATGAACAAGTGCAAATTGTCGGACCTAAAATCGGTGGTGAACTTGTCCGTGGCGGAATTATGGCTGTTTTAATTGCTTTCATTTTAATGGCTGTTTATATCTGGATTAGATACCGTGGCGGATATGCTGTTGGGTCATTTGTGTCATTGATGTTGGACTTTGTTTTGATGTTTGGGTTCTTTTCCGTTATGGGATTGGAATTCAATCAGGCATCAATTGCGGTGCTGTTGATGGGTGTTGGATACTCCATCAATGACAAAGTTGTAAACTATGACAGAATCGAAGAAAATATGAACAAATATCACAAAATGCCTATGACAGATTTAATTGATATGTCTGTTAATGAAATGTTACGCAGAACTGCCATGACTTCTGTTTCGACTATTTTGGCGTTGGGTGGGTTGTTCTTCTTTGGATCAACAATGTTACAAGATTTTGCAATTGCAATGACATTTGCTGTTATTATGGGTACTTTGACCAGTATCTATATTTCAAACGTTATCTTGTACCATTTCAATTTACGTGAATCGGATGTGAAATAAAATTATTAAAACAAACCAAAATATCTGTTATAACAAAAGAAGAGAGAGAAAAAAGAGGGGATTTAAGAAATGAAAATAACAAAATATGCTTTTATAGCTTTGGTATCTTGGTTTGTTTCTTTTAATTGTGCCAGTGCGTTGGAAATATTTCACGAAGACGATAAAGTTTTGATGGGATTAAATATCCCTGAAACTATTGAAAGTTTCGAAGATATTTATAAAAATCTGGATAATGTGAACTGGGGCGGAAAAAATCTGAACATTGCAATCGAAAGTTTGGAAAATATTCATACAAACGCACATATCGCAGCAACAGATAATAGAATAGTTTTGGTTTGGGGGGACGATATTATTGCAAATTATCCACGTCCCACATCCCGTGATTGGGAAAGCTTTGCTGAAATAACAACTGCCTTAATTGTAAAACTGCGGGAACAAATACCTGCATTTGCTCAAATGAGTCAGGGCGAAACATATCAGGTTGTTGTTGATGCTTTGATGAAAGGTTTGGATGAAAACGGTAAATATATTCACCCAACACAATCTATCATTGATGAAACTGGTAAAATATTAACCAGTGTTGGATTGGATGGGGTTGTTGATTCACGTGGGAATTTCCGTGTTCATTCTATATACAAAGATTCGCCAGCAGATATCGCAGGTATCAAAGCCGGTGATTTAATCACAGTTATAAATGGTGAAAAAGTATCCGATTTGGGGAACGTTAAAAATATCTTTTCTGGATTTAATTCGGGAACATTGAAATTGACTTTGTTAACGCCAGACGGAAAAAAGAATGCGGTATTGCGTCGTGCAACAGTTGTTTTGGCTGATGCTGATATCGTATACAGAAAATCAGATGATGGTGAATATAATCTATTGGAAATAATAGTTCATAAAGTATCAGAAAATTCAGTTGATATTGTGAACGAAGCTTTGTTGAAATACGAAGGTTCTGTATCAGGAATCGTTTTAGATTTGCGTGCAGCAACCGGCGACAATGAAACCGCATTGGCAAAAATGGCAGGATTGTTTTTGGGTAAAGTGCCGGTATTAAGAATTGTTGAAACTGATAAAGCCGAAACAGAAGTATTCCCAGGGGGGGATAGAATTACGGATAAAAATGTTGTTGTAATTGTATCGAACACAACATCTGGTACGGCTGAAATATTGGCTGCGGCTTTTTATGAAAACAAAGGCGGGGTTTTAATCGGGACACCTACCGCAGGCAACCCACGAATTGCAACAACCATAAATTTAAAAAATGGCGGAACTTTGGAATTGTTAAACAAATCAATTAAAACAGGAACAGGCTTGGATATCGATGAACGTGGTATTTTCCCACTGGTGTGTTTGTCCAATATTCGCAGTAAACAAGAACAGGGTGCGTTCTTTTTGAATATCATAAATGATGATTTTAATGCAACAGATTATAATATGACATCCGAATTGTCCCCGCAACAAATCAGACAGGGTTGTCCGGTTATCACAAATGGTGCGGACGAAGATGCTGCGGCATTAGCCGTATCGGTTAAAATTTTAGGTGATGAAAAAGCATATAATAAATTAAAGGCAAAATAATGTTTTTGAAAAAAAATAATTCAATAAAATGGGATTGGGTTTTGTATGGGGCTGGTATTTGTACTGCATTGATGATTTTTTGTCTTAGCTGGTTTGATGTTTGGTTTGTAAATAATTCATATAATTTTGATTTAGCACTTTGGCATATATTTGAAATTATTTTTGATGCAAAAGTTTGGTTGGCAGGTTCCGCCATATTGGCAGGCGGCTATTTAATACACCAAATTATAAAATCAAAAAAATCGATCAAAGATTTTATTGCTGGATATTTTAAAAATTTAAAAGAATTTAAAAAACAATCCGCAAAAAATTATGGCTTTATGATATTTGCATCTGTATTTGTTGCGTCCGTTATTGGTTTTGTTTTAAAAGTTGGACTGGGTCGCCAAAGACCGATTTTCTTAGAAGGTTTGGGACAAACTGGCTTTGAACCGATGTCTTTTTCATGGGCGTATAATTCAATGCCATCTGGTCACACAATCGTGTCGTTTGCGGGATTGGTTATGATTGGTTTGCTGTTCCCTAAATACAAAGTGTTCACTTGGGGTGCGGCTATTTTGGTTGCGGTATCCAGATTGCTATCCGGTGCACATTTTCCTTTAGATGTTTTGTTGGGGGCGTTTTTGGGAATGTTAATCGCTGATTTCGTAAAAAGTTATTTTTATAAAGATGCATAAATTTTCAACTTTATAACCGATAAATAGTTTTATTTATCCCAATTTTATGATATAATCGGGATATGAAAAAAAGTTCAGGTTTTTTACCACAAGGTGTGAATGATGCACTTAAAAAATTCGCCAAACAATCGTTGGGCGGATTGATGTTGTTGTTGGGAATAATTTTAATTTTCAATTTGTTTTTTTATGATCCCTATTTACAAGGTTTTTATACCGCAAGTAATTTCGGCGAACAGGGTGTGTTCGGCAATATAATTGGGTTCTTTATTTATTCGGTCGGTTTTATGCCCAGCTTGTTTTTATTTTTATGTTTATCCAGAATATCTGTGTTTTTAATGTTAAACAAGCAAACTTATTCCAGTCCCGAATACAATTTATTTTCGGGAATTGTCGCATTGTTTGCAGGTACAATTGGATTTGGTGCAACTTTCCCGCAAAGCTCTTTTGGTGGATTGTTGGGCAGTATCGTTGCCGCCGATTTAACCAGTATAATCGGTATGGGCAGTGTATTTGTTGGAATTTTATTTGGGGGCTTGTTCTTTTATATCGCAGGCAAATTGTTGAACATAACAATGTATGATTTGAAATTTATATTTTCTAAAATTATCGGATTTTTTGCAATTGTTATATCGGTTTTCCAATTAAAGAAATACCAACGCCCGTCGATAACACGCACCATAAAAACAAAAACCGTAAAGAAGAAAAAGGCAATCGCTGCGGCAAGTAAATCGAAAAAAGAAACTGTAAAAAAAGTCAAAGCAGTAATCGAAGCAGAGCCAATGTATAAATTACCGCCACCAGAATTTTTGGCCAAATCCGCAACGGATCGTTCGGTTGTGACACCTGAATTAAAAATGCGTGCTGTTGCTATGGAAAACAATTTTGAAAAATTTGGTGTGTTTGGTGCTGTACGTGGGATTAAACCAGGTCCAATTGTTACATTGTATGAATTTGAACCAGACAGTGGGGTCCGAATTGCAAAAATTACAGAAACTGTTGACGATATGATGCGTGCGATGGCGACCGAAAAAATTCGTATGGCCGTTATCCCAAAAACAAATTATATCGGTATTGAAATGGTTAATTTAACCCGTCAGGAATTAAGATTTCAAAATCTGGTTACTAACCCTGGGTTTGTAAATTCAAAATATAAAATACCACTTGCGTTGGGTGTTAATATCGGCGGAAATCCGATGTATTTCGATCTTGCTAAAATGCCGCATTTAATGATAGCGGGTCGCACGGGATCTGGAAAATCTGTATTTGTGCAATCGATTATTATGTCTATTTTATATAAATTTACACCGGATAAATGTAAATTGGTTATTGTTGATCCAAAGGGTGTTGACTTTACATTATGGGAAAAGATTCCACATTTGATGACCGAAGTTTTGACAGATTCTGTGTCTTCTGTGAATGCTTTGAAATGGTCGGTTCGTGAAATGGAAGACCGGTATAAAAAATTACAAGATTTTGGCGTTCAAAATATCGAAGGCTATAACGAAGCTGTTGCAATACAGCGGAAATCAGGTAAACCAAAAACAAAACCTGTGGCAGTTGGAACTAACCCTGAAACAGGTGAATTAGAATACGAAATGAAAGAATTGGATTTATCCGATATGCCGTATTTGGTCATAATAATAGACGAGGTCGCAGATTTGATGTCTGTTGCACGAAAAGATGTCGAAGCATGCGTTCAAAGACTGGCCCAAAAAGCTCGTGCAGCTGGTATCCACCTTGTTATGGCAACGCAAAGACCAAGTGCAGACGTTATCACAGGCGTTATCAAGGCGAACTTCCCGACACGTATTTCTTTCCAAGCACGTAGTAATTTTGACAGTATAACAACACTGGGCGAAAAGGGTGCGGAACAATTGCTGTCTTGTGGTGATATGTTATTTTCCGAAGCCGGTATGACGCCGGTTCGAATACACGGTGCGTTGATTATAAATACCGAAATCAACAAAGTTGCAGATTTCCTGCGGGCACAGGGCGAACCAGAATTTAATTTAAATATCGGCAGTGACCCATCCGCTGGATTTGCGGATGCGGGGGCAATCCCAGGGTTGATACCGTCCAAGGGGGACAAAGATTCAGATTTGTATGAAAAGGCAAAAGAGATTGTAATTCGTGATAAAAAACCAACAATTTCATATTTGCAACGCAGATTGCAAATCGGATATAACAAGGCCGCAACCTTGATTGAAAAAATGGAAGCGGATGGAATTTTAAGCTCTCCTGATGCCAATAATAAAAGACAAATTTTATAAGTGTAAAAAGAATTTTTTTATGATATAATATAAAGTAAGAAAAAAAGAGGTATAAAAAATGAAAAAAATATTACTATCAACTTTGATGTCAGTGTCTGTTGGTTTGGTTCCTGCTGTTGCAGATGCCGCCACAGCATCAAGAACATCAACCAGTTACAAAACAACTTCGACCAGTAGCGTTTATTACAAAAGCCCTACGACTCAAAGAAATTTGTACAGCAATTATAACACTTCGAAAAAAATTCCAGAAGTTTATACAAAAAATTCAAACAGAAAATATTATATAGCACATCCATTCTTTCAACCAACAAAAGGTAAATTTGGATCTGTAACAGATATTTCATATTTGAACCAATCATATGATATGCAAATTAACCAAACTTTTGGGCCTGCGTTAAGCGACTTTAACGCAAGTTGGGATTCTTCTGTAATCGGCATTAAACAAGATTTCAGCTATGGTATTACTGACACTTTTGCATTACAAGTTGGTGCAAAATTCGATATGAACGATTACACAATGGATTGGGCTTTGGATACAACACCAGATGATACTTTTTCCGATAATAAATTGGCTTCGTATGGTTTGGGTGCTCAATGGCGTTTTGCCGACACATCCGAATGGATTGCTATGGCAGCCGCATATTATCAAAACTTTGATAATTTAGGTGACTTCATAACAGCAGATGTCAAAGCAGGGTACAAAGTCGGCACATCAACAATATATGGTTTGCTTCGTGGAACTTATGTTGGGTTTGATGGCAACAATTATGGTAATGGATTCGAAGAAAACGGTACAGGATTCTTTATTGCATATAAATCAAATGATGATTCGTCCGTATTTGTCGAAGGTGGTTTGGGTATATTTACAGTATTAAATCGTGATTGGACAATGAATTTAGAAGCTATGATTGGCGATTATGATTGGAGTTCCCAAGGTTCCATTAAGGGTGCAATCGGATGGCAACCAAATGAATACTTTGCTTTGAATTTATATGGTAAAGCACAAGTTTATAATTCCGCAGACGGAATGGATTTGAATTTTTACTGGTATCAACCAGCGGCTGGAATAAACCAATACACAAAAATTGGTACAGCTGAAATTTCAGGAAATTCTGAAATGTCAATTGGATTGCAAACAACATTCTATTTCTAAGAATGTAAATATAACATAAGCCCGACTTCGCTTTTTTATAAAAAGAGAATAGGGCTTTTTTAATAATTTTATAATAGGAATATATACTATGAAAAATAAAATAATGGCGTTACTTTTTTGTTTGCCTGTTTTTGCTATGACAGTATTTTCGGCAAATGCGAAAACTTTACAGGAACAAAGAATATATTTAAAAAATTCGGGATTGGATACAGAAAATCCTATGTATATGGTAAAATTGGGTGATGTTTTATCTGAAACAGATTTCGCCGTATACGACGGAAAATTTGGGCTGGGGCAAAAATTATCATATGGTTTTTCGAACAGGTTTTATGCAAGTATGGACGTCAGATATCAGGAAGACTTTAACGGATATGATGATGGTTTTTCAAATTTGGGTCTGTCCGGTGTATACAGATTATCTGAAAATAAAAGTGGTATGACTTATGATTTAGTATTCGGTGCAAGATTTTTCGGCAGCGATAAATTAGAAAACCCAGAACTGTCGAATACGACATATAATGCCGGGTTGCGTGTTGGTTATGATATGTCTTTTGTGACTTTGTCTGCGACATTGAAATCGATTTGGATATTTGACGAAGTCGATGGTATTTCAATTTTGAATTTCACACCAGAGGCATATTTTAGAATTTCAGAACATTGGACAACTGGATTGGAATTTGATTATCGCCAATCAACTAATTTCCAATTTGATGAACAATGGTTGGGCTGGAAATTGGGAACAAGATATGGACGCACACAATACTTTGGTAAAATCGCATACGATTTCGAAAGTGGGGATGTATTGTTCGGTGGTAAGGTAAACATATTATTTTAAGTAAAACAAAAAATAAAAAATTCGCCCGTTAAGGGCGTTTTTTTTAAAGCAAGCTGTATATAACTTGACAATGTAAGCTTTTGGTGTTATATTTGCTGTGTATAAATTAAGGATATAGTATGACACCAAATGAAAAATTATTTTACGCAATAGAACAAAGAGATTTAGATTTAATGAAATCTGCAATTGCAGAGGGGGCAGATGTAAGTGCGGCTGGTAAATTAGGCATAACACCTTTGGATTTTCTTAGAAATTTTGGCAGATATTCTGAAAACGACTTGGAAATGGAAAAATATTTAAGACATAAATTACATGAACAAAAGGCGACTTTTAAACTATTTTCCGCAATAGAACAAAAAGATTTAAATTTAATAAAGGCAGTAATTCATTATGGTGCAAATGTAAATGCAAAAAATAAAAATGGAACGCCTGCCGTACATTATGCTTGTTTGATGGGCGATTTGGAAATCGTTAAATTTTTAATCGCATCTGGTGCCGATATATATGCGTACGGTATTGGTAACGAAACAGCGTTGGAATATGCCAAATCATCCGGTGTCAAAGATGATAAAATCATAAATTTTTTGGAAAAATTTTCAAATAAAAAGAATAGCGAAAAAAATTCCGAACAAAAAAAGTCAAAATCAAAAACTTCAAATTATTTAAGTGATAATACTAAAAAAACAATATTGAATTATTCAAAAATCATTTTGATTCCGCTTGCTTTATTTATCTTTTCTTATTCGATATCAAATGAACAGGATAAAAAACGCGAAAAACAACCCGCAAAAACTGAAACTCAACAAGAACCTGTGGTTATAGTATTGGAAATTGACGGCGTGAAACAAAATGTAAACAATCTTACTTTGGATGAAGCATGCAAAAAAGGCGATGTAAAAACAGTAAAAGATATGATTGCACGTGGTGCAGATGTTAATGCTGAAAATAATCAGGGGATACCACCTTTGCATCTTTCATGTATGCTGAATTTCCCAGAAATTACAGATGCTTTATTTTATGCGGGTGCCGATATAAACCAAATGGATGGTATGGGTCAATTGCCTTTGCATTATGCTTGTGCGTTTGAAAATTTGAAGATAGTAAAATTCTTGGTGCAAAAAGGCGCTGATGTAAAAGCAAAAACAAGATTAGGGGAAACAACTTTGCACATAGCCGCAGTTTTTAAAAATATGCCACTGGCAGAGTTTTTGATTGCACGTGGTTCCGAAATAGATGCAAAAAATAATGACGACAAAACACCACTGCATTATGCTTGTTATGTGGGTGATTTGGAAATGGTAAAATATTTAATCGATCAGGGTGCGAATGTTAATGCAAAAGATATTAGCGGATTTACACCTTTGGATTGGGCAAAAGAAAAAAGCCACAATAAAATAATAAAATACCTAACGAATTTGCAAAATACAGCGCAATTACATAATAAATTAAATGATAATTTATTTGCGTTAAATCAAAAAATAAAATAACAAAAAACCGGCAATACGCCGGTTTTTTATTTATTCTTCCGCAAAGATTCCCAATAATCTAATCTCTTTTTTATCTCTCGCTCAAACCCACGTTCCACAGGTTCATAAAATTTTTGGCGGGGAAATTTTTCGGGAAAACAATTTTGACCACTGAAACCATTTTCGGTATCAGGATCATAAATGTAACCCTTATTATATCCCAAATCCTGCATCATCTTTGTTGGGGCATTTAATATATTTTTTGGTGGCATCAGGCTGCCCGTGCTACGTGCCGCCGCATAGGCCGATTTTTGTGCCATATAATTTCCAATTGATTTTGGTGCGGTGCCCAAATATATAACCAATTGCGTCAATGCTAAATCACCCTCGGGGCTGCCCAATCTTTCATATGCTTGCCACGCATTCATAGCAACAGTTGCCGCATTCGGGTCCGCCAAACCGATGTCTTCGTAAGCAAAACGGGTAAGTCTTCGAAATATATACATCGGGTCCTGACCGGATGTCATCATTCGGGCAACCCAATAAAGTGCGGCGTCCGTATCGCTGGCACGAAGTGATTTGTGTACGGCCGATATTAAATTATAATGTTCATCGCCCGATTTGTCGGACAATGGGCTGCGTTTTTGAATAACCGCATTTAATTCTTTTTCATCCATTTCGGATTTAAAACCAGCACCGGACAAATATTCAATTGTATTTAATAAAAATCGGGCATCACCGTCCGCCATCTGGGCCAGATGTTTTTTTGCATCAA
>CAYIZJ010000007.1:18908-30751 GCA_964368045.1 uncultured Muribaculaceae bacterium | reverse complement strand
CTATGAAAAACTTAATTAAAAAAACAACTTTATTTGCTTCCCTTGTTTTATCCGTCTTTATTTTGGCCGGATGCAGCGGGGATAAAAAACATCACGGAAATCATCATAAACACGATATGCACAGTAAAACTATGATGTGTGAAGACAATATGAATGTCGAAAAAATGTATGCAAAAATTTACACCAAAAGCACAAAAGGCGGACATTCAGAAATAGGGCATATAAAATTGTGGAATGAAAAAAATGGTGTCAAAGCGGAACTGGAATTAAAAGATTTAAGACAAGGTGTTAAATATGAACCGATGTTCGCAGAATATAATTGCAAAAACAAAGATATGAAAAATTGCACCATGAATGATTTAAATGTAAAAATGCCTGATTTGATGGCTCGTGATAATGGCGAATTGGAAACAACTTTTTGGATTCCAAATATTGGATTGGCCGATTTATGCGGAACGAAATTTATCATGCAACGTGATAATGGATACAAAGCCGCATGGGGTTTGGTCAAAGCATACAAAATGTAAACATCATATAAAGCAAAAAATAAAACATCCCATATAAAAATGGGATGTTTTTTTATGTAATTTATTTTTGACTATATTCCTATCTTTGCTAAACTGTTATCAAATGAAAAAAAGTTTGGCATTATTTTTTATAAATTTTTCGATTGTTAATCTTTGTTCTGCGAACGAAGTCACAGGATATTACGGGGGTAATTTGTATGAAGCAAATTCAGATACTGTGATAACCAAAACAGGTGTTCTGGCGTCGGATGTTTTACAAATTCAAAATAATATATCGCTGATAAATTATGGGCAAATAAATTCCGAAAAAATTGTTATTTGCGATGGTTGTTTATTGGAATTTTCAAACTATGGAAATGTAGCGGCAAAATTTATTTCTGATAATAATTCTTCGCAATTGATTCAAATTGTTAACTGTGATAATTCCGCAACAAAAATAGATGCAATAAATGGGTTGGATTTTTCAATTAAAATTGAATCAGACGATAATTTGTTGATGTCGAATATTGAAAACATATCATCAAATGCTGATAATATTATATTTATGGATTCGCAAATAAATATGGATAAAAATTTAATTACAAAAGCAAATGTTATAATATCTGGTGAATTGATTTTGGATATAGAAAATCAAAATTCGGATTTGCCGATTATGTCAAATGTGTTTTTAAATTCCGGTTCGGTGACAATAAATATCAAAGGTTTGAATTCGCTGTATACGGCAGAATCGTTCGTACAGAACGATAATCTTTATTATAATGTTGTACGTCGAACAGATTATTCGGATGTGTTATCGGATAAAAATATGGGCTCTTTTTTAAATGCTTTGCGTTTGTCGTCCCCGAATGATAAAACATTGAAACAAATGGATGCTGCGAATGATTTTAATGAATTAAAAACTGTTATGGATTCGTCCGTGATTTTAAATCCAAAAAATTTAATGACACCGGTTAAAATGTTTCATCAAAACCAAATGATGGGATTTAAAGATTTATCAAATTTTAATAATATGTCGACTGATGGGATTTTTATATTGTCCGATTCTGTTGATATGGCTGGTGCAAAAATTACAAATAACATAAATATAAATTCTAAAACAAATTTGAAATTTTCTGGATATGTATCCGCATTTGAAAGTTCGGATAATTTAAATGATTTCGGTGGTAATTTATTTGGTATGAATGTCGGTGCAAATTATAAAACAAAATTATATTGGGTTGATGGAATAATAGGATACACGTATTCAAATTTTGAAACAGATGAAATTTATACATCAAACGAAATAATAAAAAATCCGTCTGCGATGTCTGTATATGGTTCGGTTGATTTTGGATTTGATGATTATAATTATTTTGATTATAAATTTAAACCATTTGTTGGATTCGGTTTTGATAATTATTTCATAGAAAGTTTTTCCGATACAGATATTTTTGCAAAGGCAGGTGGCATCATAAGTTACAGCGAAGAGTTTATCGGAATGAAAAATGATTATGATTTTATTTTATCGTTAACGACAAATAATATTTATAACATAGGTGCCAGATTCAAATTTTTATCCGTCGCAGATAATGCGGGCGGAAATATTTCGTATATGATGAACATATCCGAAAACAATCTGGCACATCAGTTTTTAATTGGTTTTAACACTATTTTTTAATTTGATATTTCGCCACGCAATGTTGATTTGTTTGCAGCCGTAATTTTTACCATAACGATGTTTGGTAATTTATCTGTTGTTGCTGGAATCAAACATTGTTGTCCGTGCGGTGTTCGCAAAATGAAATGTTGTCCTGTTTTATCCATACTTTCGAATAAGCAAGGAATAATTTTATCAAT
This sequence comes from uncultured Muribaculaceae bacterium, assembly GCA_964368045.1. Classification (GTDB taxonomy): domain Bacteria; phylum Pseudomonadota; class Alphaproteobacteria; order Rs-D84; family Rs-D84; genus CAUTNA01. The sequence continues at coordinate 28,388 of CAYIZJ010000007.1, read as the reverse complement.
ACAAGATTCATTAAATTCTCGTTGTAGTGAATTTAAATAATCATCCAATATTTTTAATCGCACCGATTTGATGTTTTCAGGAATTTGATTCGTCATCAATGCGGCCGCTGTATGCGGACGGGGACTGTATTTAAAAGAATAAGAATTTACGAACCCAACATATTTTGCAATTTCCATTGTTTTTTCAAAATCTTCGTCCGTTTCGCCTGGGAATCCCACGATAAAATCGGATGAAATTTTTATATCTGGATTTGCGGCTTTTAATTTATCGATTATGTCGGTGTATAATTCCAAAGAATAGGGGCGATTCATATTTTTTAAAACGCTTTGTGAACCGCTTTGGATTGGTAAATGAATAAGCGGCATCAGTTTTGGTTCTGTGCGGAATAAGTCAATCAATTCATCCGTCATTTCTGTTGGGTAACTGGATGTAAACCGTATTCGTAATACAGAATCAATTGTTGCTGTTTTTTTAATCAAGTCCGCCAAAGTATATAATGTGCCATCATTTGATGTATATTTATATCCGTTAACATTTTGACCCAGAAAATAAATTTCCAAAGCTCCATTATTAACCGAATTTAACACGTCATTCATAACATCATCAAACGGGCGTGATAATTCACGACCACGTGTGTATGGAACGATGCAATATGTACAAACGTGATTACATCCTTCTTGGATTGGTATGAATGCGACTTTGTCGGATGTTTTTTGACGTGGTAATTCATCGAACTTTTCAAGCCCACCCAAATCAATATTTAATAATTTTGAATCTGGATTTTCCAAAATGGTTGGTAGTTTGTGATAGCTTTGTGGACCCAGTACAAAGTTTAACTCAGGAATGCGACGAAATGCATCTGCACCCGCTTCACGGGCGACGCATCCAACAATTCCAAACAGGGCTTCTGGCTTTTTTTTACGGCGAATACGACCCAGTGCGGAAAAGACTTTGTTCGTTGCTTTTTCACGAACAGAACAAGTGTTCAATATAATCAAATCTGCATCGGTTAATTCATCTGTTTTAATCCATCCAGAATCCGACAGCATCGAAGTTATTCGAATGCTGTCATAAACATTCATTTGACAACCAAAAGTTTGAATGAAAAATTTTTTCATATTATTTCACTTTTTTTGAATAACGAGAGTTCAATATTTTTGAAAATTTGTTTTTTGTTTGAACAGATAAATTTTCTTTATATTTAATTTCATTTTTTTGAAGTTGTTCAATATCATTTAATTGTGGAACATGTATGTCTTGCGTTGTATAAGTTGAACCTGTTACAACATCATATTTAAGAACGATTATTTTTTGAATTGGCATTTTTGCCTCCTTTATTTTTATTTTATCCGTTTAATTTTTTTTGTAAAATTTCATTAACTGTTGCAGGATTTGCAGCCCCACCGGTTGCCTTCATAACCTGACCGACAAAAAATCCAATCAATCCAGTTTTACCCGATTTATATTGTTCAACTTGTGAAGTGTTTTTTGCAATTATATCATCAACGGCTGATTCAATTGCACCGGTATCCGACATTTGTTTTAATCCAAATTTATCGGCGATATTCCGAGGCGTTCCAGATTCGCCATCCAACATTTTGATAAATATGTCTTTCGCCATTTTACCATTTATTTCGTTGTCCAAAATCATATCAACTAATTCAGCCAAATCGGATGGAGTTATAATTCTGGTTATTGATTCTGTTGTATTTTCATCTTCGGCCCAGTTTTCAGGATGGGCGAATAATTCACTGATAAACCAATTCGCAACAGGCTTTGCACGGCGTGTTTCGCCATTCACAGCAGATTCATACCATTTTGAAATTTTTACATTTTCGGTTAAACGCGAAGCATCATATTCGGACAATCCAAATTCATTTATATATCTTTTGCGTGTGGCACTTGGTAATTCTGGCATATTTTTTCGAATATTTTCGATTTGTTCATCTGTTACAATTAACGGTAACAGATCTGGATCCGGAAAGTATCTGTAATCCAATGCGTCTTCTTTGGATCGTGCGACGGATGTTTCACCAGTTGATTGATTGTATCGCATTGTGTCCTGGGAAACTGTGCCGCCTGATTCGATGATTTCGATTTGACGACGGGCCTCATATTCGATTGCAGATTTAATAAATTTGAATGATACCATATTTTTTGTTTCGGTTCTGGTTCCAAATTCATTTGACCCGCTACGTCGAACAGAAACATTAACATCGGCACGAATTGAGCCTTCTTCCATATTTGCGTGCGATACACCCAAAGCCCGTGCTATTTCACGAATTTCACGAAGATATCTTTCGGCTTCATCTGGGGATGTAATAAAAGAATTGTTTTCCGGATTTTTTACATCCAAAAAAGTTACAATTTCCAATAACGCAACACCGGTCCGATTAAAATCAACAAAAGATTTTGTCGGATGAATATCGTGTTTTGATTTTGCCGCATCTTGTTCCAAGTGGGCCCGTTCAATAAGAATTTTTTTCTGAACCCCATCATCACCCATAATTTCAACCCATCCACGGCCAACAATTGGTGGTTGGTCGGCAGGTTGTGAAATTTGATACCCTTGTGGTAAATCAGGGTAAAAGTATTGTTTACGTGCAAATCGGCTGAACTTTGTGATTTCTGCGTTTAATCCCAGTCCCATTTTGATTGCTTGTTCCACACAATATCCGTTTAACACCGGTAACATACCCGGCATTGCGGTGTCAACAAATCCTGCCTGAGTATTTGGTGAAACACTTGGGTTATAATCGGCGGATGCTGTGCTGAACAGTTTGGATTTTGATATTATTTCAATATGGGTTTCCAGCCCAATTACCAGTTCCCAATCACCTGTTTTTCCTTTTATTGTAAACATTTTTCTTTTTCCCTTGATTTTTTGTTTATTGTGTTTTATTATTACTTTCGTTTCGGCTAGGTAGCTCAGTTGGTAGAGCAAGGGACTGAAAATCCCTGTGTCGGCGGTTCGATTCCGTCCCTAGCCACCACTTTTAATCCCGTGATGGGATTTTTTTTATTTTATTTTCCCATTATTTAGTCTTTTGTTTATATTTATCAATTCTTTTTGCGTTGGATAACCACAGCGTTGTAATTTTTTATCGATGTTCATATCAACGCCCAAAAAAGCGGCCAAAATTCTATCCCGAACGGTTGTTTCTTTTTTTATTCTTTTTAATAGTTCCAATTCTTTATTTATCAAATTGATTGCTTCTGATTGGGCGGCATCATGTGCCCATTTTGCGTTTTTATAATCCATATAAGAATTTTCAGCGACCTGCATATCAATCATATACCATTGTCCATCACGGGTTATCACCCAATCAATTGCCCAATTTGTGTCATTAAATTTTGGGTGGCTGATGATTTTATTTGTCTCTGTTTTTAAATGTTCCATATCAGATGGATGTATGGTGTTTGTTTGTTCCAATGCGTATTCAAAAGGCATATTATTTTTTATGCCATATATTTCCTGATTTTCGAACGCGACAGGTGTCCAATATGGAATAAAAGAGTTCACCCGACCGTTTATTGTAAATATTCGAACTTCTTTTGTAATTGGCATACCGATGTGGATAGTTTCCAGTTGTAATTCGGGATCTGAATCAACAGCGTTTTTTATAGCATTTGATTTTTGTGCATTCGCACCTGTTTCAGCAATCTGATAATCGCCGGTGGCAGTGTTAGTGATTTTGTAAAACTTTGAACCAAAGGCATAAAATTGTGGTTCCAGATCCAATTTTTTTCGTGCCAAAAATCCAAGTGCATAACCACTGCGGACCAGTGCAGACCAATCATTTATATTAACCATATGATTAAATATTGTAAAATAACGATTTTCGTTTGGGTTAATTTTGAAATCGACATTACATGTAAATGCCCAACGATGTTTGCCCGAAAAAGTAGAATTTTTCAGAAAAATTTCATCCAAATTCTTATCGGTTGACCATTTAGAAATCAATTTGGCAGCATAAAATAATTCGGATAAATTATTTTGATTTAATTGATCCGGATTACAATCTTTGACAAAGCATGAAGTCTTATACGCATCCAAACTTATCGGTACATAAAAACTGTCCGGAGTTTTCACAAGTTGTGCCGTTTCCGGCCCCCAATAAGCGTACGAATTTTTATTTTTCGCATAATGTTCTTGCAGTTCAGGAGAGGATGGTTTCAAGATAATTTCATTAAAAGCAGCATCAGAAAAATCGACAAGCATTTTGTCTAGCTCGTCCTTTATTTTTTGTGGTATTGCATTACTGCCTTTGTTGTTTTTCTTGGTTAAATTCATTTTTTTATTTTCCCATAACTGTTGTCGGACGATTATCAACTTTGGACAAAGTTTCGATATGTTTTGCCAATTGTAAGACTTTGAAATCTTCGAATTTATTTCCCACAACTTGCATTCCCAATGGTAATCCGTCATTTGATAATCCACACGGCACACTGCATGCTGGGATTCCCGCCAAATTCATAGATACTGTAAACATATCCAAGGCATAATATTCCAATGGCGACAAATCTTTGTCCAGCGGCTGTGCAACAGTTGCACTGGTTGGGCAAACAATGAAATCGCATTCTTTGAACGCCGCATCAAAAGCATTTGCAATCAGGCGGCGAACACGGGCGGCTTGCATAAAATATACGTCATAACTTTCCGAAGATAAAACAGCCGTGCCAATCATCATACGACGTTGAACTTCGTCACCAAATCCAGCGCTGCGAGATTTTTTATACGTGTCGTGAATGTTGTCTCCTGTCACCCTTAAACCATAACGCATACCGTCATAACGGGCAAGATTGCTTGACGCTTCGGCTGGTGCAATTACATAATATGCAGCCAATGCATCCAAAATGTTTGGAATTGAAATTTCAACAATTTCACCGCCCATTTCTTTTAATTCATTTATTCGTTTGTCGAATAATTTTTTCATATCGGCAGATACTTCAACATCATTAAATTCTTTGACGATGCCGATTTTAATTTTTTCGCCGGTTAACAAATCTGGTAATGGTGTGGTCGCATTAAATTCAACGTTTGCAGATGTTGAATCATTTTTATCAAATCCCGCCATTGTCGATAAAAGCAGGGCAGTATCATCAACTGTTCGGGCGATGGGACCTGGGGTATCCAAACTGGACGCAAATGCAATACAACCAAAACGTGAACACAGTCCATACGTTGGTTTCATTCCAACTAGTCCTGTAATTGCTGCCGGAAAACGAATTGATCCACCGGTGTCAGTCCCAGTTGCTGCCATTGCCAAACCGCCTGCCACGGCCGAAGTCGAACCGCCCGATGAACCACCAGCGGTTAATTTGCTATCGATTTTATATGGGTTAACAGGTGCACCAAAAAAACTGGTTTTTGAAAAAGTCCCCATTGCAAATTCATCCAAATTTGCCTTGCCCAGTAAAACGGCACCGCTGTCGATAAATTTTTGCGAAATTGTTGATTCATATTCTGGAACAAAATTTTCCAACATTTTCGAAGCGGCTGTTGTTTTAATACCAGCTGTTGCGAATAAATCTTTCATTGCGATTGGAATGCCTTCTAATAATCTAGGGTTTCCAGATTTATATCTTTCGTCCGATTGTGCTGCGTCACGTAACGCACGTTCACGGGTAACTGTGATATAACAATTTAATTCAGGATTTAATTTTTCGATTCTGTCCAAATAAGCGGTCGTTAATTCTGTGGATGTAATTTCACCTGATTTTAATTTTTCCAAAGCTTGGGTAATGTTTAAGTCTATCATTTTTTTATTCCTATTTATTCGTCATCAATTACTTTTGGTACCGCAAAGTATCCACGTGAATTGCCTGTGTCATCTGGTGTGTTTGCCAAAATTTTATCCCGAATGTTTTGGGTTTCAACTATGTCTGGTCTTGTATAATTCGAATTATCAACTGGGGATAACATCGGTTCGACGCCGTTTGTATCAATTTTTTGTAATTTATCCAACCATTCGACAATTGAATCCAGATTCATTTCATTCAATTTTTCATCGGAAATATCAATTTTGATAAGATTTGAAAATTTTTGTAATTGTTGCTTGCTAAATGCCATGTTAAATCCTATTATTAAGTGGTACACAGGATTATACAATGATTATGAAAAATTTCAAGGATTTTGTAAGAACAATACCCGCAGAAGGTAAATGTTTGGGTGTTGATTGGGGGCTTTGCAGAACGGGTATCGCTATATCGGATATAACCCAAGAATTTGCATTCCCAAAAGCAGTTATATCAGGCGATGTTTTTCGTGATAAAAACGGGGTGAAAAAAACCAAGCCTTTGGATACAGATTTTTTAATATCAAAAATAAAAAATATCATAGATGAAAATAAAATAATTGCGATTATAATTGGTTTGCCAACATATATTGATGGGACTTATTCCGATACGACAATTATGGTTCAACAATTCGCAGAAATTTTGGAAAAGAAAATTGATTTACCAATAGCTTTTGTTGATGAAACTTTGTCCAGTATGGATGCTTCAGAAAAGCTGGGTAAAAAATCAAAAAATAATGATATTGATTCTTATGCAGCAACCGTTATATTATCGGATGGTTTGGCGAAAATAAAAAGGGAAAAAAATAATGACAGTTAATCAAAATATAATTTATACAACGGATGATTTGACAGTCCAACAAATGGATGAATTGTTACAAGCCACGGAATTAGCCGTTGATACAGAATTAACCGGATTGGATGTGCATGCAGATAAATTGTGTTTGGTTCAAATTCGTGCCCGTGACAGTAATGATTATTATTTAATTCAGATCAAAGATAACAAAGATTACCCAAATTTGTCGACTGTTTTATCGAATCCAAATTCGACGAAAATTTTTCATTACGCACGTATGGATTTATTGATGATTTACAAAAGATTGGGGGTGTGGGCGATACCTGTTTTTTGCACAAAAATAGGAACACTGTTGGGACGTCCAAAAAAAGGTCATGCATTACACAACGTTTTACGTGAAGTTTTTAATATAACTTTGACGAACGAAGAAACGTGTTCAGACTGGTCGAAAAAATTAAACGAAAATCAAAAAAAATATGCAACAAATGATGTGGCATATTTACATATATTAAAAGATTATTTATCGGACAAATTAAATGAAAAAAATTTAAATATTGTCGCAAAAAAATGTTTCGACTTTTTGCCAATTCGTTGTCAATTGGATATGGATTGGTCGGAACGAGATATATTTGGATACAATCCAAAATAAAAAAAAGGGAAAATATTTCCCTTTTTTTTATAATTATTCTTCGTCTGTTTTGTCCGGTATTTGACCGTCCGCAGAAAGCAAAACCGCAACCCAACGGGTTGAATCAAATTGGGCTGTGATGATAAACATTCCAACCAATAATGGAACACTGAAAAACATTCCAACCGGACCCCAAATCATTCCCCAAAAAACCAAGTTTATTAAAATTGCCAAAGTCGATAAATTCAAAGTCTTTCCGGTTAATCGTGGTTCTATAATATTTCCGAAAATAATTTGCAATCCGACCAATCCAATGAAAATTAAAACAGGTTGATGCAATGTTCCGGTCATTGCGAACGAATATAAAATCGGAAATGTGCATGCGATGATTGCTCCGATGGTTGGTATGTAACTGGTGATGAATACAATAAACGCCCAAACCCATGCGAAATCCAATCCCAAATAAGACAACCAGAAATAAGACAAAACGCCTGTAATGCCCGATATAAATGTTTTCATAAACAAATATTTTTTCATATTTTCATCGATGCTGTTTAATATAAATTTGAATTTTTTTGATTCACGTTTGCTGGTAAACATAGCACCGAATTTTTTGTGAAATGTGCTTTGTTCGATGAACATAAATACAAGGTAAATTAAAACCATTCCCAAAGTCGTCGCAACACCCGCAATAGACGCACCGATGTTTGTGAAAATTTTACTCATATCTGGAATGGTGTCGGGACTGAATTCAAAGCCTAAATCATTTGCGATGTAATTACCAAGTGCACCTAATTTTTCTTGCATAACTGGGATTGCCGCTGCAAATTCTGCGAACATAGGTTGGATTTGTGTTGAAAATAAAAACACACATAATAAAACAGTTCCAACAGATAAACCACCCGCCAACCAGTTGTATGCCTTGGACTTTAAACTGATGTTGTCCGTGTTTGTCATAGAATCATATTTATATGGCATTGCTTTGCGATAATATGCGGCAATAGCATTGATTAAATACCATAAAAATATAGCAACTGTAATCGGGATAAATATATCACGCCCAATCCAAAATAAAAATATTATGCTTGCAAAGATTAAAAGATTTTTCATTTTTATCCCTTTATTATTTTTTATTCATTATATCACAATTTTGCCATTCGACAAAGATGTTATGTCGGTTGGCTGAATTAGTTCTTTGAATTTGTCCTGATGGCTGATAATTAAAAAGCTGGTATCTTTCATTTCCAAAATAATTTGTGCAATCAAAGATTGAACATCACCATCTGCACCCGAATCTGGTTCATCCAAAATGGCAAATTTTGGATTTGTTAATAACAGGCGTAGCAACATTAACTTTTTGCGTTCCCCACCACTGAATCCCAAATTTATGCTGCGGGATAACCATTCTTTTGGAATATTTAATTTTTCCCGTGCGATTTCCAAATTTTCCATAAATTCAGCCATAGATAAATTTTTACCTGTTTGAAAATTATAATGTGCGACGGCCGAATGTTTTAAAAATCCTATAACACTTAAACCTGGAATTTCTGGAACATTTTGTGCTCCTAAAAAAATTCCCAGTAATGCACGTTTGGTTGAATTTTCGCCCGTTATGTCGGTTGATAAAAAATTTATGTTGCCTGAATTTACAACAAATTGTGGATTGCCTGCAATCGTTTGCACCAGTGTGGATTTTCCGCTGCCGTTATGACCGGTTAATAAATGACGGCTGTTTTCTTTGATGTTTAAATTTATTCCATCCAATAATTTTTTATCTTCATAAGATACGACAAGATTTTTTATTTCAAGTATCATTTTTTTACTCTTTTGATAGGGCTAGTTTAATTAATTGTTTTGATTCAACCAAAAATTCCATAGGCAACCGATTGATAATAGGGGATGCATTCGCCCCAACAATCAAAGCGATAGCTTCGTCTTCTTCGATACCTGCCTGCATTAAGTATAATAAATTTGCAATATCGATTGAACCTGTTTTGGCTTCGTGTAATTGTTCATTTTCGCAGTTGTTGTGAATTATTCTTGGTATTGTATTTGCAACCGCATCATTGCCGATAATTTTGCTGTCACATTTACAAGTATTTATACAATTTTTTCCGACAAATTTTACCAATCCTCGATATGTTTGTTTCGAAGAGTCTGTTGCAACCCCAAATGACATAATATTTGATTTGCTGTTGTTTCCTATGTGAATCATATTTGTTCCGGTGTCGGCCTGTTGTGTGCCCGATGTGATTGA
>CAYIZJ010000007.1:11067-18898 GCA_964368045.1 uncultured Muribaculaceae bacterium | reverse complement strand
AAATCGGAAAAAGAATTGTCGCCCTGTAATATAGTTGATGGATATTTCCAAGTGATTGCGGATCCGACTTCGATTTGAGTCCAATATAATTTTGCACTTTTGTGGCAAATTCCACGTTTAGTTACAAAGTTTAAAATACCGCCATTTGATTTTTTTGTTTTTGAATCATAGCTTCCTTTGAACCAGTTTTGAACGGTTGAATATTTAACATTTGCATTATCCATAACGATTACTTCGACAACCCCGCTGTGTAATTGATGATTGGGGCGTCTGGGTGCACTGCAACCTTCTAGGTACGAAAGAGCTGAAACGGTGTCCGCAACAATTAAAGTTCGCTCGAACTGTCCAATTTTTGCGGTTTCAATTCTGAAATAGCTGGCCAGTTCAATTGGGCATTTTACGTCTTTGGGTATATATATAAAAGTACCGTCTGAAAAAACGGCTGCGTTTAACGCTGCATAAAAATTATCTGTATTTGAAACAACTGTTCCCAAATATTTTTTTATTAAATCGGGATGTTTTTCGACCGCTTCGGAAAAGGGCAGAAATATAATGCCGTGTTTTTCCAATTCAGCCGAATAAGATGTATGAACAGATCGACTGTCGATAACAATGTCTGTTGCCATACCCAGTAATGCCTTTTGTTCAATTTCAGGCAATCCCATTTTATCATAAACAGATTTTAAATCGGAATTATCAATTGGTTTTGGTTCATTATAATAATTCAAAGAATCATAATCGATTTTTTCATAATTGATTTCGGCCCAGTTGGGTTCGGCCATTTTGCACCAAGCGTCAAAAGCCGCCAGCCGCCAGTCCAAAAGCCAGTCTGGTTCGTTTCTTTTTTGTGAAATATCACGGATAAGATTTGTCGATAACTTAGTCATTTAAAGTTATTGTATTATTTTGTTCTTCGTTTGCAACTAAACTTTTGGCTTTTTCAAAAAATCCAATTGATTGCCCCAACAGTCCGTCTTTGAAAGTTGTTGCCAAAATTCCAGCCGGTTCAATCATTGTTATATGATTTAAAAATGTCATCGCACGATTGATATAATTGTTTATGCATCTGGCGACCTCGGCGTCTTGTTTTATGCTGCGACGAAGCTGTTCCATAATGTATGGATTTTTTGAATATTCATCCAATATACTGCCGACCGAACGCCACAAAGAATGTTCCGATGTCGAACGTGGCATAATATCCAGTGCCGCCATAATTGGAATAATATTTTGTAATAAATCCTGATATACAATTTCGGCATTTTCCGTCAGGCTGTTTGTTGCGGACTTTTGCTTTAACAAAGACTGAATTTTCAAAAAATTATTTTTTTGATTTGTTAATTCGATTGTTTGCTTTTCGATTTTTGATTTTATCCCCGAAAATGAAATAATAGAAAATAGGGAAAAAATCGCAAACAGTCCAATAAGTGATATTAAATATATGTCAGTCATTTTTTTTAACTCCGTTTTTTTGTATGGTTGTTATTTTAATATAGTATAACATCTTTTCTCGATTCGTGCGAATTTTTAACTCTTGCACTGCATAGGCTCAATTGCTATAATAAAAATATAAATATCAAAGAACGATCAGGAAAGGAAATCGATATGTTCAATAAGCGTTTGATTATGCTGACTTTTTTATTGTCAGTTGGCTGTTTTAATAAAACCGGTTTTGCCGAACAATTTGTCACGGCTGAAACTTTTTACGAAGAACAACCTATGACAGAATACGAAAATCAGATAGCTTTTGTTGATGAAAATCAAACAAATATGGTTTTGCAAGAGGTACCATCAGAGGTTATGGGACAAAGTTTTGACCCTGTGCCTGTCTGGCCTTTGGTTGGAACTGATGCTGATATGGATTTTGTTTGTAACGGGTCCCCAGAAGAATGTGCTGGAATTGACAGCCGTATGCAAATGCAAAAAAAATCGTCGAATATTTTTTCGCTGCAAACAACTAATCAGGATACCGGTTGGTCTGGTGGGGCAAATATAATTCATACCCAACCAATGCCGGCGGGTTTTATGGATGAATGTAATACTCGTGCTGAAATGCCTTTGATGGCAATGGAAATGATGGAAGACGATGGCGGTAATGTTTTGGCCGTTTCCAGAAACAGTCACGACCATTGTTCAAAAACCAGAAAAATTCCAATCTTGGCAAGACAAAACCCTTCGGCTATGTTTATGGCGCAGGCTGATGAACAAATGATGGATACCGAACCTGGAAATTGGGATATTTCTGATTTAGAAGTAAGTTCCGCTGATAAAACTTTTGCGAATGATGCTTCGAATGCTCCGAACGAACAAATTCAATCTTGGATTGTTGAATCGGGAAAAACTATGCGTTCTGTCTTAGAAGTTTGGGCCAATCGTGAAGGTTGGGATTTGGTATGGGCAACAACCCGTGAATATCCAATCGAAGCAAATGCCGTGTTCAAAGGAAGATTTGTTGATGTCGCATCTGCGCTGGTTCGTAATTTTGCACGGGCAACACCAGTCCCATATGCGAAATTTTACAAAGGTAACAAAGTAATTGTTATTTCAACAGTGGAATAAATTTAAAAGACTATAATAAAAATGGCGAAAAATATGAAAAATATATCTAAATCTTTTTTTAAAATGTTCGGGCTAACTTTGGTGCTTCCTTTTATTTTGTCTGGATGCACACATGAACAATCCGCAAAAGTCGCCGCAGAAGTCGACCAAAACTTTATCAATGCGTATGACGCTTTTGAAATGGCGAAAAATCCACGGGCAAAAGTTGCCGGCAGTGATACTGTTTCTATGTCTGATGGTGTTTGGTTGGGTAACAAATCAATTACATTGGAACATAAAAATAATCTACCCGCAGAATTTGAAACCGAAACCGGAATTACTATTTTATTAAATGAACCTGTGTCATTACAGGTGTTGGCAAATAATTTAAGCGCTATTACAAATATACCCGTTAAAATCGACAGCCAAATAAATTCAGACAAATTGCAAAAAGATATGAATGTAGCGTACACAGGAAAATTATCTGGATTGCTAAGCCAAATCGCAACAGATTTGGACTTGTTGTGGTATTATGACAAAAATGCAATCGTTTTTTATGAAACAGAAACACGCACATTTAATTTATATGCACTTGGAACAGATATTTCATATCAATCATCCGTTCGTACAGATGATGGGAATCACGTGTCGCTGGAATCAATGTTAAAAGAATGGGAAGAAGTCGAACAAACAATCGCATCGATTATCGGAAAATCTGAAAATGCGGATTTTACCGTTTCGCAAAGTTTGGGAACAATTACAGTTACTGCACCGCCTTCGGTTTTGTCCCGTGTTTCCGAATATATCGACAGACAAAACAAAAGATTATCACAACTTGTTACAATTGACGTAAAAGTTTTACAAGTTTCCATTACAAACGATTCTGTGTTCGGATTGAATTTGGCCGCAGCTATTAACACAGCATCCGGATTGGATATTGTTGCGAATCCAAAAAATAACATAACATCCACAGAAACCAGTTCGATGAATATCGCAGTGTTATCAAATGCTGTGTCGGCTTTGACCGGTGCGACACACGTCGAAGGTGGTTCAACCGTTGCGGGTGCATATACCGCCGATCAAATTGCGGATGGGTCTTTGTCCGGTATTGCGGGAAGTAATGCTTTGATTCAGGCTTTGGCAAAACAGGGTAAGGTATCTTTGGTAACAAACGTTGGTGTTACAACCCGTAACAATCGTGTTGCACCTGTGACAAATACAAAAACAACCGGTTATATTAAAAGATTTGAATCCAGAAACTTTACAACTGTTGAATCTTCGACCGTTGATCAGGATGATTTGGAAACAGGATTTTCAATGCAATTGTTACCAAACGTTTTGGAAAATGGAAAAATATTGTTGATGTTTAAAATGTCGATTCGTGAATTGATTAAAATGTCGACCCAAACAATTGGCGAAGTAACATTACAATTGCCAGAGGTCGAAGAACGCAGCTTTATGCAAGAAGTAATTATGGAATCGGGTCAAATGTTGGTTGTATCTGGATTTGAAAAACAAACAAATACTGATACACGTTATGGTTTGGGCGAAGCAGACTTTATGGCATTGTCTGGTTCCCGTGAATCTAATGCACAACGTGATGTGTTGGTTGTGATTTTAACCCCACAGGTTTTAATCAGCCCAATGGATGCCGAACGCAGCATCCAACAACATTGGGGTGCCCCATTAAATTAAGTTAAAAATAAAACCGCCGAATTTCCGGCGGTTTTATTTATTGCAAGAATTTATCCCGTTTGTATTCGCATGACAATCTGCACTGACAGGGTTAAATACTTTATTTATACATAAAAAAAACGGGGAATTCCCCGTTTTAATTTTGTGTTTGCAAAACTTACATTGCAGCCAATTTTTTGGTCAATCTTGACACTTTGCGGCTTGCACGTTTTTTTGGCATTGTTTTGCCTGCTGCTTTCATAATTTTGCTTTCTGCGGCACGCAACGCTGCAACTGCAACTGCTTTATCACCAGATTCAATAGCTGTAATAGCTTTTTTTGTTGCTGTTTTAACGCTTGAACGGCGTGCTGTGTTAACAGTATTTCTTTTTGCAGTGACCAAGATTCTTTTCTTGGCGGATTTATGGTTTGCCATTTTTATTTTCCTTAATATATTTTTGTTATTCACCCGGATAATAAATCAAATAAAATGGTCATTTTTGTGGAATTTATAAGTGTTCCGGCATAACACCAAAACGAAAAAAATAAAAAACCACACCCATTGGGGCGACTGTTGTAATTTGATGTCCAGTGTTTTTTTACACATTTAACAAATATACACATTGAATAAATTGGCGATTTGTGCCATAATTCAAACGTCGCAAAATGATTAAGTTTTAATGCTTTATCATCTTTGTTCGAAACATATTCTATATAAAATAAACAAAAAATCAAGGAAAAATAAAATGTTATATATATATTTAGTTTTAATTGCCTATTTATTAGGTTCAATACCATTTGGATTGATATTGGCAAAATTTGCCGGCAAGGGCGATCTTCGAAAAATGGGGAGCGGTAATACAGGTGCAACAAATGCAATGCGTGCAGGCGGGGCAAAGCTTGCTTTGCCGGTGTTGGTTTTGGATATGGCAAAATCGGCCTTGGCCACATATTTGGGTTGGTCTTTGACCGGTTCGATTGAATTTGGTGCGGTGTGCGGATTGGTTGCAATAATAGGGCATTGTTTTTCAATATGGTTAAAATTCAAAGGCGGTAAAGGTGTTGCCAGTTTCTTTGGTACATTATTGGTCATATCGCCATCTGCATTTTTAACAATTGGTTTAACATGGGTTTTAATTGCAGTTATTACAGGTTACTCTTCGTTGGGTGCGGTAATTTCTTTGATTGCGTTTCCGATATTTATCTTTGTGACAAAGGGTTTTTATTTGGGCGTCGTTGCGGTTTGCATATCAGCGCTTAGTTTATGGTTGCACCGTGGAAACATTCGCCGATTGTTATCCGGTACCGAATCCAAAATAAAATGGAAAAAAAGCAAATAATTTTATGGTCTTTTTTTAAGTATAAATTTGTGATATAATATATCTGATACATAAATATAAAGACTTTAAATTGAAACAAATTTTATTGATTGGATTTTTATCGCTTTTTGTAATTCCCGCATTTGCGGACGGCACGCCATATGTTTTTACCGATGGCGATAAAATCGCACAGGTTGAAAAAGATTCTTTTCCAACAGCTGCTGCACCTGGTTATGTTTTTGTAAAGCGATATGATGCGGCCGCCGGAAGAGATAGGTATTTTGAAATTTCAGAAGCGGATTTTGATTTGGTAAAATCGGGTAAAGCAGAAGTCACATCCACAGGTCAATTGATAAAAGATTCTTCTTCTTCTTCTTCTTCTTCTTCGGGATATAGCTCTTCCCCGAAGACTTATGATTATTCAAGTGTTGTAACAATTGAAGACAGGTCAGGTGGTACATCTTCAAAATCGGGTGGGTCGTCTTATTCAACTGGTGGTTATGTGCCAGATGTAAAGGTCACAGTGTCAACAACCGGCAGCGTTCCGATAAAGCACGTCAGCACAACCCACGTTCGAACTGTGGATATGCACGAAAAACCAAATCCAAATCCAATAACGGAAACAAAACCGATTGCCAAAACTCAAATCGAAACACCGACAACTGTTGTAACACAACCGAAATCGCAAAATTCGTCGGGGAAAAAATCCGCCGCCGAATTGGGTCTGGAATTGTCGGATGATTTTGCAAGAATTGTGGATGGTGGTGCAACGGACGACGAATTATATCCGAACATTGATTTTGCAACAAAAATACCGGTCGAGGCCACTATTGGTACGTTGGGGTCGGTGCCGACTTATTCTTTGCCACAGCCGTCAAAATCGGATGCCCGAAAACAGGAAAGACAGGATAAAAAGGAACAAAAAGAACAGGAAAAAAATTCCAAAAATACTTATGTTCCCGATACTGTTACCCCACAGCAGATGGAATTTTCACAAAATGTATTTATGGAATCGGCCGGATTACCGTATGGTAAATCATATGGTTCTCCACCCGATATTGTAACCGTCCCAAGTCTTCCGGTGATTGAAACAATTGAAATCCCGCCTGAAACCGATCCAGATCCGGTTGATGTAAAATCGGCTAATACGTTTGGGGGATCAGGTATTCCGTATAAACCACAAGGTGAACAGACGGGTGTGCCATATATGTCGGCACAATCATCGGTTGAATCGACCGATTGGTTAACACGAAATACGGTTGTGGATGATGTAAAAGTTGAAACGCCGACGGATGAAATAAAACCGCAATATGTTGAAATCACTCGTCAGAGTGAGGATGAATTGTTCCCAAGGCTTGATTTTGGGGTTGATGATGCAAAAGAAGAAAAAGTGATGGCGTCCACGTCACAGGTAAATAAAATAAATTCTCTGTCACAAAGTATTGTCTCAAAAATGGCGTCAGCATCGGATGATTTAAGCGTTTGGCGAAATGCCGAAGGAAAATTTAACACATCCCGATTGTTGTCGGATTCGATTGCGGGTGTTGTTGGTGGTGTGGCCGGCGGATTGATAACAGGTACGGTATTAAAAAACAATCAGATTGAAAAAGGATTTGAAACCGTGCAATGCAGTGTTGCTGGCAAAACGGTTGCCAATTGGGGTGACACGTTTCAGGTTTCAATAAACACAAATATAAAGTCTTATAAAATAGGTGGCTGATTATAATTTTAATAAAATAATGATTTTTCATTTTTTTTTGACTTAAAATTATGATATAATGTATTTGATACATAAAAAATGTGGAGAGCGATATGAGAAAATTTTTAACTTTAACCAGCTTTTTGGTGGCAATTTTTGCCATTGGTTCCGCAAATGCCTTTACTTTGCCAACCGATCATGCAATAAATTTGATGAATGGTGAAATGGTTAAACCGAATACATATCCTGCGACAACAAGTGGGATTATCAGTAGCTCAAATGAATATCTGGCTTTAAATGATGTAGATCGTACTGCCGAAACTTATTTCGAATGTGGTGAAGGCGTATTCATACATTCGTATGTGATTTATATGCCGAAAAATCATTTTTATAAAGGCGCAAGAATCGGAGAGGGTAAAGGTTATGTTTGTGAATCCAGAGGAACTTTGTTTAATGGTTTGATTACTGGACAAGCTTGGTATCCACTTTCTGACCCTGAACTGAAAAGTTATGTGGATGATTTGAAAAAGAAAGATATAAAACCAAATCCGAATCCAAATCCGAATCCAAATCCGAACCCGTCGCCTAAGCCAAAGGTAACAGA
>CAYIZJ010000007.1:0-10967 GCA_964368045.1 uncultured Muribaculaceae bacterium | reverse complement strand
TCCAGATAAAAAAGACATACCTGTCGCATCATCTTGTAAAGCGTCAACAATTGTCGGATATGATGTAAGCAAAGATAAAGGCCGTTTTCTGTTCACAACCAAATCCAATTGGAATAACAAATTTGGTTGGGATGCTATGGCTTGTTTAAATCAACAACAGGTCCAAGTTGGCGAAAACAATAACGTTTATTATTTCAAAGGAATAGAAGAAAAAGGCACAGGCGTTTCAGGTAAATATTTCCGATATGCATCCAACGGCACAATTTGGAATAAAATGGGTGGGACATATAATCCGTTTGATCCGAATAAACCAGATGACAAACCTGTGGTGAATCCAACCGATCCGGTTAACCCGTATCCGGACCCAAATCCGAATCCATATGCCCCAGATCCATATGCAATATATATAACAACTATAAATAACTCGTTCATCAGCATCGGAAACGTTTTGGGCGGATTGGAAGAATCTGTATGGCGTAATGCCGAAGGTAAATTTAACACATCACGTTTATTGTCCGATTCAATCGCTGGTGTTGTATTGGGAACAACGGGTGGATTGGTCACCAGCAGTCTGGTTAAAAAGAATCAAATCGAAGAAGGCTTTGAAAATGTTCAATGCACAATCGGTGGACAAACCGTTGCAAATTATGGTGATGAATTTGTTGTCGGTATGACAGGTTATTAAAAAATATAAAATAACGGAGAAAAAAAATGAGAAAATTATTATTCTTTATCGCTGGCTTGGTGGTAGTTCTACCTAGCTTTTCGGTCAGTTACACTTCTCGTGGTTCTGGAAACACAGTTGCAACGTCCAGATCACTGATGGCGTCGACCCCATTTTCTGACACAACTGTCAGTTATTCGGGCGAAGTCGAAGAAGATGATACCGACCAGTACGAAGCGGCAAAAGAACTGTGTCTGGCAAACAATATCGGTATTGGAAATACCTTTGTTTGGGCATCCAGATACAGCAATTCAGCATCATATAATTCGTTGATCGAAGATGTTGAAAATCCAGAAAACAATACTTGCTTTGTTCGTGTCGAAGTGACTTCGGCCGATCCGGGTGTTGATTTGTCTTTCGTTGATCCTGCATATTTCGAAATGGGTCAAAATCTTACTTGCGGAGATTGGACAGACAAAGAAAAAATCCAAGAAGAAGTATTAGATGCAAAGAAAAAAGGCCGTGGGTGGGCCATAGCTGGGGCCTCGGTCGGTGGAGCCGCATTGGGCGTCGGTGCAATGGAATTATTCGGTAACAAAGCAATTGGTGGTAAGGTTATGGGACAAAAAGGTATGGAAGAACGTGAAAAGTTGATTTCCCAATTGCTGACTTTGAAAAACAAAGATGCAACCGCGTATAATTCTTTGATATCTGATATCAAACAGTTAAATACAGCTTGTAATAATATCCCAGATACTTATTCCAACAAACCAAATGCATGTGCCGTAGATTATGCAAGTTTGTTGTCAGAATTGGGTGAAAAGTAAAATTACACACAGTTTGTATCCAAAATCCCCGACATTGTTGGGGATTTCTTTTTGGCTGGTATCAAAATCACAAAACATTTATAATATTTATCATGGAAGACATTTTTTATAAATTATTGTTAATCAGAACAAACGGCATTGGGGCTGTTAAATATACTGATTTGTTAAATAAATTCGAAAATCCGATTGATGCGGCAAAATCCTTGATGTGTGATGAAAAACTTATCGATTCTGTTCGCCGTGAAATGGATTTGGCTGCCACAAAGGGAATTGTTTACATCACATGCGATGACCCCAGATTTCCACCCGAATTAAAAAACAATAAATTTTGCCCACCAATTATTACGGTTCGGGGAAATTTGGATGTTTTGGCAAAAAAATCGGTGTCAATTGTTGGAACTCGTCATGCCAGTGCGGGCGGAATGCGATTTATTTCAGATTTATCACAGCGATTTGCCGAAAATGATTACGTGGTTGTATCCGGTATGGCGGCCGGAACCGATACTGCGGCACATGTTGGGGCATTAAATGGTGCGGGTAATGCACAAACTATTGCTGTTTTGGGTGGTGGTGCGGATTATATTTGGCCGATGGAAAATGAACGCTTGTATTATCAAATATTGGAACGGGGGGCTGTAATCAGTGATATGCCGGTCGGATTTAAGCCCGTTGCGAAAAACTTTGTCTTGCGAAACCGTATTGTTGCTGGGATTTCGCCAACTTTGATACTGGGCGAAGCCGATTCGAAGTCAGGTTCAATGACAACCGCAAAATTTGCAAAAGAATACAACAAAGACATATATGCAATACCGTCACACCCAGCAGATCCAAGGGCTGCGGGTCCAAATCAACTGATTCGGGAAAATATTGCGAAATTATGCGTTGGGGCATCAGATTTTTTCGAAAAATCCGATTTTAATCACCAAAAAATCAAAGAAGATAAAAAAACGCAAAGCGTGGACGATTTATTGGATAAAATTGGATTTATTCCTGTGTCAGAATCTGTATTGTCAGAACTTGTCAAAAAAAGTATTATGGATACCAAAACCCAGCTAGTTGTCCTTGAATTTCAAGGAAAAATACGAAAAGTCGATGGTGGATATATTCGGATATGATTTTAATCTTGTATATACAGGTTTAAAAAAAACAAAAAAAACGAATCGTTGTCAAAAAATAAATCGGCATTTTTCGATAAACTTCGTCTTGTAAATTGAAAAAAATATTATAACTTTATCTTGTATCCAAGCGATTGCGTCAGCAGTCAAAAAAACAAAAACAGGGTGCAGCATAAAAGGTTGATTTTATAACAAAAATATAAAATTTACTGTTTATGTGCAGGTGGCTTTTATAGCCATCAAAAAGGAAAGGAAGAAAAACTTTTTACCAAGTAAAAAGTATTCACAGCTTAAGGAGAATAGGCTATGCAGGTTGGGGTAAAATTACAAACAATAACTGTTGAAAATATTATGTCTGCGATTGCGTCAAAAATAGATTCAGCTGCGTTTAAGTCTTGGATTTTGCCTTTGGAAATTAACTTGGTCGAAAATAATTTAAACCTGATTGCTGAAAATCAATTTTCCGTCGATTATATAAAAAGCCTGTATTTAAACACTATCCAAGAAATTGCAAATCAATTTAATTTAAATTTATCTATTACAAAAAAAACATCCAATAAAACTATTTCTGCGAACGACAATGTTGTTTCAAAATTTGAAGTAAAGACCGAAAAAAAATCTTTGGAAAACAGCGCTGTATTTAATAAATTTGTTGTATGTGATGAAAATTCTTTTGTTATGTCGGCTTGTAAAAAAATGGCATCTGGTGCTGCGACTTTTTCACCTTTGTATTTATATGGTCCGTTGGGATGTGGTAAAACATTATTGGCCGAATGTATCCGCAGTGAATCAACAGGCAAAACAGTTTATTTAACAGGGTCACAATTTGTTTCAGAATTCGTTCGTGCGTTAAGAGAAAATTCAATATTTGCATTCAAAGATTTCTGCCGTAATTGTGATACTTTTATTTTGGACAACGTTAACGAAGTCGTTGGAAAACGCAGCCACGAAGAATTATTACAATTGTTATTGGATTTGCGTGAAAGAAATATCGATATTGTAATTACTTCGAACACATCCCCATCGAATATGTCGGGCTTTGATAAAAGATTATCATCATTTTTCGCATCTGGATTAACAGCCGACATCGTATCGCCAACAGCAAACGTTAAAAAAACAATGTTGGTACGTTCGGGTGTTGCATTGGACGTTGCTGAAATGTTGGCGGGACGTATAAATTCAGACGGTCATTTAATTTCGGGTGTTGCAAAAAAAATAAACACTTATTCACAATTGATGAATGAAAAAGTTACAAAAACAATCGCAGAAAAATTATTATCAGATACATTGGAAAAAACAAAAACACCATTGTCAATGGTTCAAACAATGTGCGAAAAATTGGGTGTGTCATATGACGAAGTTTGTGGTCGTGGTCGTTCAAAAACAATCGTACGTGCCCGCCAAATTATGATGTATTCTTTGAAATTGGGTACAAAATTGTCTTTGACTGAAATCGGTCGTTTATGTGGTGATCGTGATCATGCAACGGTATTATACGCATTGTCACAAATTGAAAAATTAAAAAGTTCAGATTTAATAGTTTCGGCGCAAATTTCACAAATGGTTGATATTTGTCGTTAAAAGTTTTGCACAACAGTGCAAAGGAAAGGGAAAAAGCCTCGTTTCGACGGGGCTTTTTTGATGCTTTATAAATGATGAAAAATATGGTATAATTATATAAAAATCAAATAGTAAAAATAAAAAAGAAAAAAAATGAAAAAAAAACTCTTAGCTTTGCTGTCTATTTTGTCGATATGTTTGTTCGCAACAAGCTCGCTTGGTTGTGCACCAGAAAAATTAAAAGAAGGTTTGTATATGTATTCAAATGAATATTTGTATGCGAACGAAAATTCTCAAAAAAATCGTATGGGTTATATATGCTCTCCTGACACTGATTGTGCGGGTAAGCAGATAGCCGCACCATCAAACCATTATTTTAAAGGTGATAAAATATCAAAAGAAGTTACATATATTTGCCGTGCAGGAGGATTTTGGGGTGGGGGTAATTCATGGGAACCGACAGCACCAGTAAATATTTTAACAGAAAATCAATTAAATAAAGAAAGAGAAGCGGCAGAAAAAAATAAAACACTTTGTGTGCCAGAAAAATTAAAAGAAGGTTTGCATATGTATTCAAATGAATATTTGTATGTGAACGCAAATTCTCAAAAAAATCGCACAGGCTATATTTGTTCACCTGAAAATGGGTGCCCAGAAAAACAAATAAAAGTTCCTTCGGGACATTATTTAAGCGGCGATAAAGTTTCAAAAGAATCCACATATGTTTGTCGTGCGAATGGTTTTTTTGGTGGCAATTCATGGGTTCTTATTAAAGAAAGTGCTCCGTCTACTACAAAAAAAGAAAATATATCGAATGATGTTAACGAAGAATTTCTGGCAGCCGTTGAAAATGGTGATTTGTCGGGAATGAACAAGGCCTTGACCAGTGGTGCTAATATAAACGCAACCGATTCTGGTTCGGGTTGGAATGCTTTGATGTGGGCTGTGGCTTTGGATCGTGAAGCAATCACAAAAGAATTGTTGTCGAAGAACATATCAAAAGTTTCAAAATCCACATCGGAAAATATGGGGATGCCAAAAAATTCAACTGCATTAGATATCGCAATCATAAAGAAAAATAAAAACATCGCCAAAATTTTAAAAGATGCCGGTGTTCCTTTTGGTATTAAGTCTTTGGCTGATTATAATTCGTTGATGGGGATTGCTGCTGCGAAAACCGTTTCAACAGGTGGGATAAATGCAACCGATTCTTATGGTTGGACTGAATTGATGATAAATTCGGTTGATTCGCCATTAAGCACGGTAAAACAAATTGTTGAAAAGGGCGCATCTTTATCAAATAAATCAACCAAAGATTATATGGCGGTTCCGAAAAATTCAACAGCATTGGATATCACCATAATATTTGAAAACAAAGAAGTTGCGAAATATTTAAAAGATTTGAATGCGCCTTTTGGTATTAAATCTTTGACTGATTATAATTCGTTGATGGGGATTGTTACGGACGAAGAAAAAAAGAAAAAAGTTGAAGAAGAAAATAAAAAGAAAGAAGAAGAAAATAAAAAAGTTAAAACAGAAGAAAAACAAAAAGAATTAAATGAAGAGGTTTCAAAAGCTGTTAAGGAAAAAGATGTTGATGTAAAAAAAGTCACTGATTTATTAGACGAAGGAGCACAAAAAGATATAGTTGATGAAGAAGGTAATACTTTATTGGATATTGCTATAAAAAATGGAGATGCTGAATTGGCAAAAGCTTTATCGGATGCAGGTGTTGTGCAAAAAACAACGGGTGTAATGCAATATACAGCGTTAACAAACCGGCCAATAGTTGAAAATCCTGAAATCCCAGATACGCCGATAACACCACTTGAACCAAATTATAGTGCCAGTTTATCAATCATAAATGACCGCAGTGACAGTTTAATAAAAACATTGGGGGCATTGGAAACGACCGTTTGGCGGAACGAAGAAGGTAAATTCAATACGACACGTTTACTGTCCGATTCGATTGCGGGTGCTGTATTGGGTACGGCCGGTGGCATAACAACGGGTGTATTGTTAAAGAAAAAACAAGCCGAAGAAGGTTTTGAAAATATACAATGTGAAATCGGTGGTCGTTCGGTTGCGAATTTCGGCGAAAGCTTTACAGTATCCGGTCAATAAAAAATAGATAAAAAAACGCCCGATTGGGCGTTTTTTTATTCTACACAAATATGTCTTTTACAAATTTGGCATGTTCGGTAATAAATTTGAAACGAAATTCTGGTTTTTTACCCATCAATTCTGTTATCAAAGTTTTTGTTTTATCGAAATCTTCCATACCTTCTTCGGTTTTTGGTGGCAATTCAACACGAATTAAACGACGGGTTTTAACGGACATCGTTGTTTCTTTTAATTGTGCGGGCATCATTTCCCCCAAACCTTTAAATCGGGATACTTCGATTTTTTTGCCTTTGTATTTTGTGTTTTTTAACTCTTCTAATTCTTCATCCGTATCAATATATTTCGATTCGGATCCAACAGTTAATTTATACAATGGCGGACAAGACAAATACAAATGGCCACCGTGAATTAACTGAGGCATAAATTGGTAAAAGAATGTCATAAGCAATGCGCAAATGTGACTACCGTCGACGTCCGCATCGGTCATGATAATAATTTTTTCATAACGCAGTTTCGATTCGTCCCAATTTTTAGCAGTCCCAGCACCGATAATATCAACTAATTCATTTAATTCTTTGTTTTGTGAAAATCTGTCATCGGAATTGGATATAACGTTTAAAACTTTACCACGTAATGGCATAATAGCCTGTAATGCTCTATCACGGGCTTGTTTTGCTGTACCGCCCGCTGATTCACCTTCGACGATGAACAATTCGGTTCCGGCAATTCCATGCTTTGAACAGTCGGCTAATTTTGCGGGCATTCTGGCACGTTTTGTTGGTGTTTTACGTGCAACATCTTTGGTTTGTTTTGTTTTAATACGGGCATTCGCCAAATTGATTATAAATTCCAACAAAGTATTTGCTGTTTTTGGGTCATATGCCAAAAACATTTCCCATGGATCTTTGATTGCATTTTCTGTGTATCTTGCGACTTCTGGATTTGATAATTTTTCTTTGGTTTGTCCCAAAAATTGAGGTTTATTATAAAACACAGATACAATTGCGGCGGCCGAATCAAAAACGTCTTCGGATATAATTGTTCCGGCTGCTTTGTTATTTATTTTTTCCCCGTATGCTTTTAAACCTTTGGTAATTGCTGTTTTAAATCCGTTTTCATGTGTTCCGCCATCAATTGTTGCAATCGTATTACAATATGAAGCAAAAAAGCCATCGTCAGATGCCGCACCGTTTTCATCGGTTAAAAAAGTCAAAGACCATTCCGCACGACCACAATCATTTGGAAATTCTACAACACCGCTGAAAATTTTTGGCAAAATTTTCGGTTTTGATGATGTGCGTTCTTCCAAGAAATCCCCAATACCGTTTGGATAATAAAAAGTCGTTTGTGCGTCCAATCCCATATCTTCGGTTAATAATTCTGGATTGCATTCCCATTCAATTTTGATGCCTTTGGATAAAAAAGCCTTGGCACGTGCCATACGATAAATTTTAACAGGTTTAAATACAGCACCCGCACCGAATATATCATCATCCAATGTAAAACGAATCGATGTACCGTGTGATTTTGTCTCATTCCCACGTATCATTGTTGATGTTGGAATACCACGGCAAAAAGTCTGAGTCCATTCGTATCCATCACGACAAATTTTTACAATCATTTCAGAAGAAAGCGCATTTACAACCGCACTTCCCACGCCGTGCAATCCGCCCGATGTTTTATAAACATTATTATTAAATTTTCCGCCCGAATGCAAAGTCGTTAAAATAATTTCCAACGCAGATTTTCCAGGGTATTTGGGATGTTCATCAACTGGAATACCACGACCGTCGTCGTTAATTTCAATTGTTTTGGAATCGATTAACCGAACGCTGATTTTTTTTGCGAAACCGGCAACTGCCTCGTCAATCGAGTTATCCATAATTTCAGTCGGCAAATGATGCCATGCTTTTTCATCGGTGCCACCTATGTACATACCAGGGCGAAGACGAACTGGTTCCAAGCCTTCTAAGACTTGTATGTCAGATGCACCATAAGATTGTGTGTTTTTTTCTATCATGATGCTTTTATAATTACAACATTATCCGATTTCAATCAAGCAAATTAAATACAAAGGGGCTTGATTATTTGAAAAAAATTACTTATATATATCAAAACAAATCACAAAGCAGGGTAAAATGAGCAAAAATCCATATGAAATTTTAGGAGTTGCAAAAAATGCAACGGATTCAGAAATAAAAAAAGCATACCACAAATTAGTTATGAAGTATCACCCAGATAAAAATCAGGGGGATAAACAGTCCGAAGAAAAATTCAAAGAAGTCAATAACGCCTTTGATATATTAAAAGACCCACAAAAAAGGGCGGCATATGACCAATTCGGCGATTCGGCTTTTGCGGGCGGCAATGGTGCCAGCAGCGGTTTTGGCGGAAATCCTTTCGGTGGTGGCGCGGGCTTTGGCGGTTTTGCCGGTGGCGGTATGGAAGATATATTAAGAGAAGCAATGAAAGGTTTCGGCTTTGGTGGATTTGGCGGCGATGCAGGTCAGCGAAGTGCGGCACGCCCAGGGCGGGATTTGTTGGACGAAGTCGTTATATCTATGTCGGATGCATATTTTGGTAAAACGCACACAGTTAAATTTTCCAGTAATGTAAAATGTGATAAATGTAATGGCCATGGTACTGCCGATGGAAAAGAAGCCCCAACATGTGCAACATGTCATGGTGCGGGCGTTGTTCGTCAGCAAAAAGGTTTCTTTACAATGGATGTCCCGTGTTCCGAATGTGATGGGCTGGGCAAAAAAATAAATAAAAAATGTTCAAAATGTGATGCGTCCGGCGTTATGCATAAACAAAGAACGTTGGAAGTCGAAATCCCACGTGGTGTTCATGATGGTACCAGATTAAGATTAAATGGTCAGGGCGAAGCCGGTATGTACGGTGCCCCGTCCGGTAATTTTTATTTGGATATTCGTGTAAAGCCTGATAATCAATTTGCCCGTTATGGTGATGATTTATTGATAAAAGAAAATGTGGACTTTACGACTCTTGCGCTGGGTGGTGAAATCGAAGTCGAAACAATCGATGGGAAAAAATTAAATATGAAAATCCCAAGCGGCACCCAAATAAATGATAAGTTAAGGGTTAAAGACCACGGTATGCCAAAGGCAGGACGTTCAAATTCGTTTGGCGATATGTATGTTGAAATACAAATGACAGTGCCGACAAAATTAAATGATAAACAAAAGAAAGCCTTAACCGAATTTGCAAATACAAAATCGGATAAAAAAGGCTGGTTTTAAATTTTGATAAACAAAAATAAAGATTCGTCAATTTTGTGGTTGACGTTGTGTTTCTTTTGTACTATGTTTGTATATATCCGTCTGGATATTTTATGAATTTAAACTATAAAAAAAAGGCAAAAGAAATGAATATATTAAATAAACAAAATTGGGCTAGCTTAGCGGCATTGATGTTATTTACTTCTATGTTTGTGTCTTGTGGTCCAAGTAAAGCTGAATTGGCAAAGGCAGAACAGGCCAGAATTGAACAAGAAAAAGCAAAAAAAATAAGAGATGAAATAGCCAGAGAGGAACGAAAAGCAGAAAAGTTTTATTGGGCAAAAAAAGATTCTTTGTACAAGGCTTATGATTGTGATATTTGGAATGATGAAAAATTAAAACAGGCTTTAGAGAATACACGTGATTATTTTGCAAACTATTCCCAAAAAGATCGTCTTGTAAAAGAAGAGGACGAGATTTATAGAAAAATTCATAAAAAATACAAAGAAAAAATAAATGAGGTTTGTAAATTTTATAACATTGATACAGGTTTTATTAAATATTTATCTCACGATATTCTGATGGGCTCGTTTAGTAAAGAACCAGATGTAGCTCATTATGGTTCAGAAAAGCAAGAATTGATTAAAAAAGAAATCAATAAAATATTAAACGAAGCTAAAAAAGAATATGAAGCCAATAGAGAACTATTGAAGAAAAAATATAAAGATTATTATATATTCGTTGATGAAAAGATGTTGGATGTATTATACTATGATGGGCTAAATTATGAAGCAGGTATGCGCCCATATATATCGCATGATATTGATATGACTAGGAAAGAATCATTCTTGGTTAATGAAACTTCAAGTTTGTACTGGAGAGCTGTAAAATATGTAAAGACCACAAAAGAAATTTCAGTGTATGATTCAAATTTAAAAGATGAATTTTTCATTGATGAAAATGCAGAATATAAATTGGTCGAAAAAGGAACAAACAAATGGCAAGTAGTTAAAACAGCCAAGAATGGGGTTGTTTCAAAAACTCATGTTTTTTCGGACAAAGGTGTTATTTCCGAAGAAATAAATTATCCGCATGAATTGCGGGAGGATTCTTATTCTTTTAAAGCGACTCCTGGAAAAAATAAAGGTGTCAAAATAAAAGTTAAAAAAATATGGATTTCACAAAAACCAAAAATTGAAAATGATTTGATTGTTAAAAACAAAGAAGTTGAATTTTTACAAACCAAATTGGATTCAGTTGCAAATGTAATACAAAGTAAGGAAGCTGCGAAAATCAAAGCAGATTCAGTCTTGAATGTATTAGTTAATCAAAGAAAAGAAAAATTGAAAAACAGATAATTGTTTTCAAATTCAAATAAAAAAAATCCCGCAGGTGCGGGATTTTTTTATATTTCTTTTCCGATTTTTGGTGGGCG
>CAYIZJ010000006.1:0-31004 GCA_964368045.1 uncultured Muribaculaceae bacterium | reverse complement strand
ATAATACCGGTTTGATACATAGATTGACGGGTTGGGGTGGTTCTGGAAACCACAGATGCCGCATTTGAATTGGAATAAGGATACAGCAATACAGCCAACATAAATGTCGAAAATATCGTTAAAGATTTTTTATTTTTTAACATATTATTTATCCAGTTGGTCGCACGCCGTTAAATGAAAGTTACATAATTGATTGGCCATCATTCGTTCAGTTCCCGCACTGTCCAAACAGTTGTTTCGCATAGAAAATTGGCAAACTTGGGTTATGCAATCGTTGTATCCTTTGTTTGTTTGACATGACAGTATTGCATTTTGTTGTTTTTTTGTTCGGCTATCTTGATATGCGGTGACTATGTTTTCCAAATATTGACCACGGTTTGATCGAACTGTTTGCAAATCGGATTTAATTTGTGATAAATACTGGTCGCAATTCGGGGACAGGGCCTGACACGAATTAAAAAAGTTATTAAAATCAAGAGTATTATCACAACGGCTAAAATCGGCATCGCAATAAAGTTCTTTGTTAATACAAGAATATATTTCCGACGAACAAATTTCCAAAGTTTTGGTCGCATTGCTTTTTTTATTTGCGGCTGTAAAGTTCGAGCTGTTTATTGCCGCACGACAGGATTGTTCAATCAATTTATCATAATTTTTATCAACATCCGCCGATTGGCAGCCTGCATTTTTTTCGATACATTTTTCAGTTGCCCAAACATATAATTCGCCTGGGCTGGATGGTGCGTCTTTTTTTTCGGTTTCTGAAATCGTAGTTTTGCTGGAATATCCCAATGACAAAGAAGACAAGCCACCCGCCGATTTAACAGGGTTTCCGGCACTGGCTGTGCCACATAATTGACAGCGTGCCGCTGGATTTGCCCCAGAATTTGTCGCACATACAGAATCCAAACATTTAATCAAATTTACCGAAGAACACGTCGCACCAATCGCCGGCATCGCAAACAATGCCAATGCAAAAGCACTTAATAAAAATGATTGATTAAAAAAATTCATTTCTCTCTTTTATTCCTTTGGATGATATTATTTTATCATAAATTCGATTTAAATCCAAAGGTTTTTTATAATAAATAGCTGGACAGATTAAAAGTCTTTGTGATAAACTGATTTAAAATCAAGGGAAGATTTAATTAGAAAGAGAGAATATAATGAAATTTTTAAAATTCATAGTTTTAAGTGCTGTTTTAGTATTGCCAACAAAATTATTGGCGAATGATTTTCAGTCCGCAAGCCAGCTGCTGGTCGCTGCACGTGAAGGCAATGTACAGCAAATTCAAAATTTGATAAATGCGGGTGCAAATGTTAATTATGTCGATAAAACAGGAATGTCAATTGTTTGTACCGCATTGATGAATAACGACACCAGATCCGCCCAAGTATTACAAATGTATGGGGCGGACGCTTCGGGTTGTGACAGACAGATAAAAAAATACAAATCATTAAGCCCCGAAGACCAAGTTGGTGGACTGTTCAGTGGGCTTTCGACACCACAAAATATGTTTTTAACCGTTTTGGGCGGTGGGGCGGCTATCGGTGGGGTCGCACTTCTTGCCGATTCGTTCGGATTGTTTGGCGGCGGTAATTCAAATTCGGGTTCAACCGATAATGGCGAATGCGGTCGTGGTAATACTTGTACTTGTCCAAACGGGAATATTGGGACTTGTGATGCAAATGGCAATTGCGATTGCACGGATTCTTCGACCGGAACCGCAACCGAAGGTATCGTTTTACCATATGGACCGGCTATGCCAGATGCCGAAAAAGAAGCAGAACTTTATGCAGAAAATTTAAACTTTTTTGATTCTGATAATGTTACAGCACCAATTGCCGATAATTTCGAATTGATCACAAATGCCGATGCTGATGCCACAAACTGAAACGGACAAAATTATTTATTATTGATGAATGGATATTCACCTTTGGCACGTGGATATTTGGGTATGGATACTTTGCGTGATAACGAAAGAACACCGGTCAGCATCGCAGGAAATCAAATCGGTACAGATAGCGTTATGGGTGGAATGCCAACGAATGTTGGGTTAATTACGGCAAATGGAATAAATTCGGATGCGATAACATCTGGTTCGGACGATATGTTAAATTCTTTATCCGATAAATTTTTGGTTTGGACAACTTTGAACAGCAATAATACCGTCGCAAATGGTGCCAGTAACGATATGATTTCCAGCAAATATTATAATAATGAAATAATCAAAGGAACAGATAATGACACTTTGCTGGATGATTCAACCAAAGAATCCGATGTAGCGGTGGATTTTGGCGGAATTTATAATGGAAATGCGTTGGGATTTTTCGATATGTCAAATTCTGGTACGGCTGTGGGTAATGGATTGGCTTCGAATTATGACGATTTGTTGGCAAAGGTTGTTGGTGGTTCGTTTTCCGGATATACAAACGCTGATTATTTTGGATTTATGCCAAATGGCCAAATGACTATTTTCAGAACAGGTGCCGGAATGGCAATGCAAGACGTTGCAACATCGTCTTTGATGGGAACGTATACTGCGGCAACGGATGGTAATTTTGGCGAAGGTGCGGTTTTAACCATTGGTGGGATTTCATATACTGTTGAATTGGCCGATGATGGACATACTTTTTCCGCAACTGATGGTGGCTCAAATACTTTGAATGGGTATCTGGGGGCGGATGGATTATTGTATTTGGATACAGATACTTCGACCGAATATGCCGATGTTGCATATGAAATCAACGGTGGCAGTTTAATGTCAAACAAAGAAATTGTGTCCGTGGATTATTTAAATTACGAAGCATTACGCAGGGCTGCGGTTTTATCGACTTTGCCGGATAATTTGGGAACAGGTAAATCACAATTGTCTATTGTTGCAAATGCATCAATTGTTCCAAGTTTACGTAATGCGGACGCAAAAACTGTGGGCGATATGTTGGCGTACGATGAATCAGTCCAGCAAAACATATTTTCAACATGGGTAAATGATGTTTATGACGTAAATACAACGGATAATACGGATGGTTCGAACGCTTTGCCAAGTGTGGATTCGGCGTCATTCTTTAACGGATTGGGGTCGACTTATTCCCCGTTGGTTATTTTTTCAACAGGTGCGTTTGATACCGGAAACAGTCTGTATGCGGGAAAAACATTAGAAGCCACATTCGAAAATTCGGCACCATTGGTTTATGATAATTTGGAACATTTATTTATGTCGGTTGTTGCGGTTGGCGTTGTCGGTGGTACAGACGGTGCGGATAATATTGCCGGATATAATCCGGATGGAAAAATTACATTAACCCAATGGCAGGATACAAACGGAACGGCTGGTGATACGTCTGACGATTTTTATTACAAAGCCCGTTCATGTGGTGTTGCGGGACTTGGCGGTGGTGATGTTGACCCGTGGTGTTTTGCGGCCGCAGGTATAACGGATGAATTAGCTGTATCGTCTATGGCGGGTGCGGCAGGGGCGGTTCAATCTGCATTTGATTATTTGTCCAGCGAACAAGTCTTTATATTATTGGCTTTGACCGCAGACGGTGGATATTTGGGTGCGAATAATGCCGGCGAAACCTATACAGAAGATGCGTTGATTGCATATTTGCAAAATATGTATGAATTGCCAAATGAATATCAATTCCGTGTTGATAATGGCGAAGATTATTTGGATGTATTTTCCGAAGTATATGGTTACGGATTGGTTGATTTGGAACGTGCAACAAAACCAACCAGTAAAATATATTATTATTCCAATGGGCAAATCGTGGCAGATTCCGGAGAAGCATATTGGCGTAAAGCCAGCACAACCAGATTTTCACCAAGCTCGGCTTTGTCCGTAAGTGGCGAAACAATAAATGCTCCTTTTTATGATATATTGGAAAGTCATGATGGTTCGATGTCTATTCCACGTATTTGGGAAAATGAATTTGCGCTGGGTAATTCTGGTCGCCGTGGTTTGTATATGGGTGATGTTTTGGGTGGAATGAAAATCGGGAACGACCAAAATATTAAACAAAATATATCCGATAATGTTGCTTTTTCTATGAATTTGTCGGAATCTGCGGACATAAATAATGTTGCGGGATTGGATTGGGCGAATTTGGAATATTCAACAGGTAATTTGAACTTTGCGGCCGGATATCAAAATTATTTCACCGATAAAAAATCCAGATTTGATTCTGTATCAAATCCGATTTTATCAATGGCGTCTGATGCTTTTACATCGGATATTGAATATGAAATGGGCGATTTTTCCATAGGTTTTCGGGCTTTTTCTGCGAACATAACGGATGAAAGTTTGTTGGAAAATGATCCGACCGTTACAAATGATTACGAAGTCGCAAATTTGGGGTTAATGCAGGGCGGCGAATCCAGTTTGTCTTGGAATAATTCAGGATTTGGGTTCATCGCATCCGTTGGTTCCGCAATAGAATCAGATACTTTGTTGGGTGCATACAGTGATGGATTGTTGAATATGGGGTCAGGGGAAACATATTATATGGATATGCTGGCAACATATAACCCAAGCGACGATTTAAATTTTTCAATCCGTTCAACATTTGCAAAAACAACAGCAAATAATCCAAACGGCGAATTTATTTTGGGATTAAGTGATTTGGATTCTAATGCTTTTTCTGCATCTATGGATTGGGGTAATTTTTCGTTTGCAGTTGCCAGTCCATTGGCTATAACTTCGGGTAATTTGCAACATATGTACACCGAATACGAAGTCGTTGAAACAGATGACAATGTATATGATCTGGTCGTCAAAGATTCATATATTCGTGATATGGATTTATCCGCAGCAGACCGTGAATTAAGATTTTCAGGATACTATAACACAAAATTAGGTGTTCATACCGATGGTTCTGTTGGGTTTATTTACAGAATAAATCCAGAACACACAAAACAATTTGGAAATGAATCTATATTTATGTTTAAATTAAAGCATTCGGTTGGGATATAAAATATTAAAACTTAGGCCAAAAGCCTAAGTTTTTTTTACAAAATTTTTATTTGACAGGTTGTTTTATCTGTGCGATTATATTCTTGTGTAAATCGAAAAAAGGCTTGTAATTATGGAAAAATATATAGTCAAAGATATAGATGGAAAAAATCATAATTTATTTAAACTGCCGAAAAATTCGAAATTTAACAGATTAAATATCGAAAATATAGATGTAGAAAAATTGGTTTTTCCCGAAGGTTTTGTTTGTAAATACCTAAGCTATAAAAACGTTAAAAATTTATCCGGCGAACAAGATTTATCAAATATTGAAACTGTGGCTTATAATCAAACAGGGCTGGGGCGTGTTGTTTTTAATAAAATGCCGACAAAAAAAATTGTGTTCGTTGGGGTCGAAATTTTCCCAAAGATTTTAAACCTGTCCGAAGTTCCTGACTTTTTATTCGTCGACTGTTTATTTGTAGGTACACATAAAATCATAGTTAAAAAAGGAACCGATATCAAAGCCGCTGGATTGAACGGTGAATACATATCAAAAAAAATCGAATATATTGAACCTTTGGCGAATATTTATTCGGGAATGTTTAAAACAAAAAAAACAAGGGTGCTGTAAAAATGAAATTATGGATAAAAGATATATATAATAAGCCACAAAATATATTTGATTTACCGGAATTTTCCGAATTCGGTGAAATCTGTTTATCAAATCAAAATTTAACAGGTTTAAAATTCCCAAAAGTTTTTAAAGCATATAAAATAAATTTCGATAATACAACTGGTTTGGCGGGTGAATTAAATTTGTCATTGGTACATGATATCAGTTTCAAAAATTCGGATGTGTCAAATGTCGATAGAATTGTTTTGGCGTCACATTTAACAAAGGATAGTGTCGGATTGCCTGCGGATTTTCCGGATAATAAAATTGCAACGATTTGTGCCAAAGATATCGCACAGGCAAAATATGCCTTTGCAATTACCCGATCAAAAAATAAAAAAATATAAAGGTTAATAAAATGAATACTGAAAAAATAAATGAATACACAATAGAATCATTAAACAATACCGATTTGGTATGGGATAAAAATTCAAAAAAAACACATACGTTTTCTTCGAAAAAAGATTTTTCAGATTTTTTAGGCAAAGAAATTTTCGTAAACAAAGTAAATATTTCAGGTTGTACAAGCCCAGATTTTATTCCGGAAAAATTATATAAAATGACAGCGAATGAAATTTATATTTTTGACATAAAAACAATGCCTTCAATATTTAAATTGCCATATGCTAAAGAAAACATTATTATAGAAAATGTAGATTTGTCGAATACAACTTCTATTTGGTTTTCAAACAAAGAACAAAGAAATCTTTCATTTAATATTTTAAACTTTAATAAAAAAGTTAAATTTTCAAATTTGAATATGAAAGGAAACCTGTCTTTTAACGGTTGTTTTATTCCAAATGTTAACTTTATATCAAATTTATCGGGCAAAGAAGTTTCTTTTGTTGCCTGTTATGGAATGATGGGTGTTTTGGATTTATCTGGTTTTGATTCAGTTTATTTTGATGCAGTAAATTTATCAAAAATCGAAAAAATTGTTTTGAAAAACAATGTTACACATTCCGATTTGATAAATATGGGATTGGGTGGATTTCCAATTGAAAAAATCTTTGTCAAAGACAAAATTACAGGAAAACAAATCTCAATGCAAAAAGAAGTCAATTTATTCGAAAGTTTAACAAATGGTGTTGCGAATATTTTCGCCCCAAAAGTAAAAATGAAATAAAAAAAATCCCCAATTTGGGGATTTTTTTTATTTCATTTTGCAACCACCACCATAGCGGGACGTAAAACTGTATCCGCAAACATATATCCGGTTTGTAATTCGGATATAATTGTATTTGGTTTGGCATCCGGTGATTCAATTACTTGGACCGCATTATGAAAAGCTGGATTCAAAACGTCGCCAACGGCTTCGATTTTAACAATTCCTGTTTGTGCGAATGCACTGTTCATCATTGCCTTCATAGAAATGATGCCTTCGTCGTCTGGTGTATGGCTTAGTGCGGATTCAATCGCATCCATCACGGGTAAAAAATTTTTTGACAATGACATAACACGATTACGGGCGGTGTTTTCACAATCAATCATACTGCGGCGACGGGTGTTTTCCAATTCCGCAACACTGCGAATGTATTTATCATTTAATTCGGATATTTGATTTAATAACTGTTCTGTTTCAGATTGTGGGGCGGCTTGTTCCGTTTCCACAGTTTCAGATTTTACATCGTCTAAGCTTACTTGTTCTATGTTTTTATCTTGCATTTTATCTACCTTCGGGTTTGTTTTATTTTTCGCTTGCTATTATTATAGGGCGTAAAGTATCAATTTTCAAGGATGCAGAACCAATTAAAACACCAAATACTTCGGGTATATCCAAAATTTGTTCCGCATTTTCAGGATTAACACCGCCACCATATATGACAGGAATTCCAAAAAATCCCAATTTTTCCAAAATTTCCAATATAAATGTATGAATTTTTTTGATGTCATCCATTGTCGGGGTTTTGTTTGTGCCAATTGCCCAACGTGGCTCGTACGCAACTATGAATTTTGATGATTTGTTTTCAGGGACGATAATTTTTAAACTTTGTTCCAGTATTTCAAATGTTTTGCCGTTTTCTTTTTCCAAAGTCGTTTCGCCAATGCAAATAATAGGGGTGATATTATTATTTATTGCATTTTGGGCTTTTGATTTAACAACTTCGTCGGTTTCATTATGGTATGTTCTTTGTTCGCTGTGGCCAACAATTACGTATTTAACACCCTTATCCGATAACATTGACCCCGAAACTTCGCCGGTATATGCACCCGATTCGTGTTCGCTGATGTCTTGTGCTGCGATTATTGCCGGCTTTTCGATATCGGACAAATATACATTTGGGGTGGCTAAAATTACCGTATTTTCAAAGCCTTGTTCACGAATGCCGTCGCAAAAGTTTTTAACACTTTCACGATTTCCGTTCATTTTCCAATTACATACAATTATTTTCATTGATTTTTTCCTTTGTCTTTTGCTAGGATACTACAAAAGGTGAAAAAATGCTACAATATTTAAGAAATATGTCTGGGAAACCAGTCGCAAAAATTTTAATGGGTCTTTTAATCTTCTCGTTCGTTGGTTGGGGGGTCGCAGATTGGATTTTCAATTATACCCGCAGTGATAATGTTTTAATCACAGTTGGTGAATATGAAATCACAGTTGATCAATTTAACTGGGAAAAAAATCGTGCTGTATCAACGCTGGATGACGCAGAAAAAAAGAAAATTTATTCCGATAACAAATATGCGAACGAATATTACAGTGAAATATTAACCGATATGATTAACGATTTGTTGATTCAAAACCGTGCAAAAGATATGGGCTTTTATGTTTCCGATAAAAGAATTGCCGATGAAATCGCAAGCTATCCAGAATTTCAAATCGAAGGAAATTTTTCCGCATTTCAATTTGATGTTATTTTAAATGCCAGCGGTCACACCGAAGCAAGCTTTGCCGAATCGATTCGTAATGAAATGTTGCGTTCTATGGTTATGATGGCAATGAATTATCCGGTCAAAGCACCCGAATTTTCGGTAATGGCTGCGTATAATTCCAGATATATGGAAAAAGACATTGAATATATTGCTGTTGAATATGATGATTTTGATATTGATTCTCCAACAGATACCCAATTACAAGTCTATTATAAAAACAATCCTATAATGTTGCCTGAAAAACGCAGTGTTGAATATGTATTGGTTTCCGCAGATTTGGATAAACCAGATTCTTATGACGCAGGATATGAAAAAATCATCAAAGCCGAAGACATAATAATCGGTGGTGGTTTGTTCAAAGATGCTGCAAAAGCCGCCGGTGCAAAATATGTGTCAATTCCAGAATTTGCGGTCAATGAAAAAATCAAAGACGAAGTTTTAAGCAGTTCTATTATCGCACAGGTTTTCGCAATGGATAAAGGTATCGAAAGTGGAATTATAGAAACGGATAAAGGGTTTGTAATTGTCAAAGTTACAAAAATCAATCCGGCTGCCGCACAGGATTTAAAAGAAGTCGAAGATGAAATCGAAGACAAATGGGAATTAAACGAACAGAAAAAAGCGGCTTATTTAAAAGCGAACGAAATTTTGGTCGATTTGAACGCCGGTAAAGAAGTTGATGATATGGAATCTGAAACTGTCACCAGAACAGATGGTGCCCCAAATGATGTTTTGGTTGCTGCATACGCAAATTCGGCGGGTAAAAACGTAATCGCACCAGGACGTGAGGTTTACTATGTCGTATCTGTTAAAAAAGAAATTATGCCGAAAAAAGACGAAAAGAAATTGGCGGCTATGCAATCTGAAATTGATAATATGACCACCCGTGGTGTATTTGACGATTATAATTCATATTTAATCCGAGAATACAAAGTTGATTTTAATACGGATGAATTCAAAAGAATGTTTTCAGAATAATGATATAAAAACGCCCCAAAAGGGCGTTTTATTTTTATTGACAATGTAAAATTTATTTGTCAACATAAAATTGTTCAAATCAAAGGCCGAATTTTTGATAAAAAAAACATATCTTTTTTTAATCGATGATACATATTATATGTTGCCGAAATTAAATTCGAAAACTCAGTATTCTATTGTTAAATTAGGTAAATCGAATTATTCAGATTTTAAAATGGAATCAAAATACAATATTGAAAATTTTTATTGTATGTCCGCCATAGATATCGGGGGAACATGGGGTTTGCGTAACGTTAAAAATGCGTACTTTTATAATGTAGATTTTTCGAAATTAAAAATATCCGAATTACCCAAAGAATCAATTTCTTTTACAAATGTTTGGGGAATGCAGGGAATTTTGAATTTTTCAAATATAAAAAATATCTGGATTCAAAATTGTGATTTAACAAATGTAAAAAAAATAATATTAAATCCCGAAACGAAAATAAATGAAACCGGATTGGCGAAATACTTTGATTTACCGATTGAATTTATGTGGTCTAATCATCGGAAAATTCGAAAAAATATCAAATAAATTCAAAATAATTGAATTCTTTTTAATTTAATCTTGTTGTTGACAATTTTTTTATCCTGTGTTATTGTTGTTTTATGTATAAACAAAGGATAAAATTTATGGCAAATATTATTTATTATTTAACACAAAATGACTTAGAAGTCGAATACCTATCAAAAAAGTCTTTGGTACAATTCATGGAAAAAGTAAAAAAAATAGAAAAAATAGATTTCGCAGCATCACGTGGAATAAAAAATGATATCGATTTTATCCCAAAACAAATATATAAAAAAAAGTTGATAAATGAAGTAGTTATAAGGGGAGTGACACAAAGCCCAGAAAAATTTAAAATTCCATATGCTTTGCAAAGATTGACTATAAAAAATACAGATTTGATACAATCAAAATCATTGCAGTTTTCAGGATCCAAATATTTGGTCATAAATTTTGATGGGGTAAAATTCGGGGAACAAATCGAATTTTCAAAATTAAAAGTTATGGGGTCATTAAATTTCCGTAATTGCGATTTTTCAGGAACAAAAATAGGGAATTTGGGAACGAATGAAAATTTGGAAGTATTCGGGCCTGGTGCTGAAATATGCTTTGATAACTGTGTTGGTTTATCGGGGACTTTGGATTTGTCGGGTTACGAAAACATTTCTGTGAAAAACAATACAGATTTATCCAAAGTTGATAAAATTATTTGGCATAAAATCCCAACCGCCCAAGATATGGAAAGAATGGGATTGAAAGATTTCCCGATTGAAAAAATGAAAATCACACCTTTGACGAAATTTTTTCATTCTGTTGCAAACTTGATTCTTCAAAATCCAGAAAAAGTAAAATAAAAATGAATAATATTAAATTTTCGGTACAACAAAATTTCGATACAGATGTTCTAAGTTTTGGATCGGAAAAAGATTTTAAAAATCATATCAAAGAAAACAAATCTGCATTTTGTATCGAAATAACAGGACAGGGCGATAATTGCCAACCGAATTATATAATTCCCAAAGAATTATACGGGGCAAAAAAATCAATTATCACAATTGATTATGTTTTGTGTAACAAAAAGCCGCTTCGTATCCCAAGTTCGGTTCAGGTAAATATATACAATTCAAATTTAAAAGAATCAAATCCTGTTTTTTCAAAAAAATATTATAAATTGATAATTGATTCAACGATTTTTCCATCAGTTATGGATTTAAAAGGTACAAAAATATTAAAAAGCTTGCAAATATCAAACTGTGATATGTTAAAAACAGAATTTAAATCATTCGGCAGCGGGAATTCAATTTGTTTTGTGCTATGTTCGGGTATGCATGGAACTGTCGATGTATCGGGTTATAAATATGCTCGTTTTGATGATAATATCGATTTATCAAAAGTTGATAAAATAATTGTAAAAAAATTTCCAACGTCTCAATCGGAATTGGCGGATATGGGATTGCTGTATTTTCCATTAAGCAAAATTTACCAAAAAGAATCAAAAAATTCCGAAATCGCAAAAAAAGATGGAACAGTTAAAATTTTGATGGAAACATTAAATGATGTTGTTGCCGAAATATCAGATTTAAAAACCCAAATGCTATCTGTGTCTTCCAAAACCAAAAAAGCCCGTGAATTACAAATTCATTTGGAATTGGCGACCGAAATGCATAAAAAAATATTAAAAAGATTGTTTTTGATGGGTATCGCCCAAAGATAAAGAAAAGTCCCCGTTTGGGGATTTTTTATTTGTTTTACGCAGCTTTTTGTAAACCTTGTTTAATGCCACGTAAATATTTGCGTAAATCATCAATTGCGATTAAAGTGCCGTCTTTTTTTATCGCCGACCAATAATCCCATCCGTTAAAGCTGACACTGTTTTGGATTTTTGCCGCCATAATGTGAATGGATGCCTTGCCGTGAATACTGTGTGTTAATTGATTGTCACGGGTTATCATAACTCTTTCGCCTTTTGGGCTTACTAATGTTTGGCCTGTGAATAATAATCCGGCTTCAATAAGTTCTGAAAATGCGACTTTGATTTCATCACGTTTTGGTCGTTCGACTTCGATAGTGGACAAATCCATAGGTTTTACATCTTTTAATCTTTTCAAAGCACCGTCAATATATGATTCTTCACGTTCAAAGCCGATAAAGTTGCGTCCCAATTGTTTTGCGGCAGCAGCAGTTGTTCCCGAACCCATAAACGGATCCAAAATAATGTCGCCAGGCTTTGTCGAAGACAATATAACACGGTGTAATAAATCAAGCGGCTTTTGAGTATTATGCAAACTTTTACCATTTTCATCTTTGATGCGTTCATCCCCCAGACAAATGTTTATATCCCAATCCGAACGCATTTGTTTGCCGTTGTTGATCTTTTTCATCGTTTCGTAATTAAAAGTATATTTTCCTGTTTTTTGTGGGGTTGCCCATATCAATGTTTCGTGTGCATTTGTAAAACGTGTGCCACGGAAATTCGGCATAGGATTTGTTTTTACCCAAACAATGTCATTCAATATCCAAAATCCTAAATCTTGCATAATTGAACCCAGTTTAAATATATTGTGATAACTGCCGATAACCCACATTGCACCGTCTGGTTTTAAAACCCGTTTACATTCGGTTAACCATTGACGACAAAATTCGGTGTATTCCATATCCGATGCAAAAGAATCCCAATCATCACGAACCGCACGTGCGGCTGTTTGATCTTCGGGGCGATATAACGTTTTTGCCCCCAATTGCAAATTGTACGGCGAGTCCGCAAAAACGGCGTCAACGCAACCGTCCGGCATAGAACGCAAATGTTCAATACAATCACCAGCCAAGATTTTATTCAGGTATTTTTTCATTTTCTCTTATTTACTCGCCTTATGAATACCATTATATCATAAATAAAGCGGTTAAAAATTACCGGTTTTATAAAAAAACGAAAAAATTGACTTGATTTTTTTAAAAATGTTAAATTTTTATGCAAAATTAAAGATTATGCTTTACTTTATAGCTGGGAATTGGTATTTTACAAAGGTTATGAGATGCCCTTATTGTAATTCTATTGATAGTCAGGTCAAAGATTCCAGACCCGATACAGAAATCGCAATCATCCGCCGTCGGCGTGTTTGCGGTGATTGTGGTGCAAAATTTACAACTGTGGAACATGTTCAAATGCGTGATTTATCCGTTTTAAAAAATA
The DNA here is from genome assembly GCA_964368045.1 of uncultured Muribaculaceae bacterium. GTDB lineage: Bacteria > Pseudomonadota > Alphaproteobacteria > Rs-D84 > Rs-D84 > CAUTNA01. The sequence goes on along the minus strand of CAYIZJ010000006.1, from coordinate 17,781 downwards.
ACGGTGATGTCGAAGTTTTCGATCGTGATAAATTAAAACGCAGCATAAAACTGGCATGTCGTAAAAGAGATATAACCGAAGAACAAATTGAAAAAATGTTAACTTCTATATATCGCAGGCTGGAAGCCGAAACAAATGATGACAACGCTATAAAAAGCGAGGTTATCGGTAATATGGTTTCAGATTCTTTGTTGAATTTGGATCCGGTTGCTTTTATTCGTTTTGCTTCTGTATATAACAAGTTTTCGAAAATTTCGGATTTCAGCGACTTTATAAACAAGGTAAATGAAATCAGCGAAAAAGAAACAAAATCAAAAACATCTTTATTTTAATTATGAAAAAATTATTAACATTTTTATTAACATTTGTTCTGATTGCACCAGTATTTGCAACGGACGAAGTTTTATCCAAATCGGACGCTGAAATTTATTCTTTGATATTCGATTTGCAGGGAAAAGAAAAAATTAACGAAGCAAAAAAATTAGAAGCACAATTAGAAGACAAGCTTTTGATGAACGAAATTTTATACCAACGATTTATTTCCAAAACATACAGAACTCGTGGTGTTGAAATCAAAGACTGGATGAGTAAATATTACGATATGCCGGGCAGTATTCGTATGAAAAATTTGGCAAAAATCAAAAAAACAACGGTTCGTTCAACAAAATTACCAAAAGTTTTGGTTGCACAATCAATTGAATCACCCCAATCCGAAACTTGGACCGCAAAAAAATATTATGGAAACACAAATAAAAAAATAAACGAATTTAAAAAAGCAATTCGCACAGGACAAACAAAAGTCGCAAGACTTATTTTAGAAGACAAAAGTTTTTCGAAAAATTTAACTAAATCAGATTTGGGCAGATTGTCTGGACGCCTTGCTTATTTATATTTCACAAATGGCGAATATGAATTATCAAAAAAATGGGGAACTATTGCATCTGATAATGGGTCTGAATATGGATTGTGGGCGATGGGATTGTTGTCTTTTCGTGACGAACAATACAAAGAAAGCGAACAATATTTCAGCAAAATTTTGGATTTAAAACAAATTAACGAAGCCCGCAAAACCGAGGCAGGATTCTGGGCGGGACGTGCCGCATACGAAAATGACGAAAACCGTTTGGCAAAACAATATTGGCGTCAAAGTGCCGTTCACCAAATGTCTTTTTATGGGGCTTTGTCTTCGATAATGTTGGGCGATACCCCAGAATACGAATTTTTCGAACCTGAATTCACAGACGAAGATTTCGAAATTATCAAAAATAATAAATATGGTATCAAAGCATTGGCTTTGTTAGAAATCGGAAATAATGAACGTGCCGAAGAATATTTAAAATTGATGATTACAGAATCTGCATCCGATCAATTATTGCATGCTATTAACACTTTGTCGTCCGAATATGAATTGCCACGTGTATCTATGTTAATTGCGTCCGTTTCCAGACAACGTGGTATTATGGAAATTGATAATGATATTATTTATACTGCACAATATCCTGTTCCAAATTGGGAACCAATGGGCGGATGGTCAATCGACAGGGCATTATTATTCGCAATCACAAAACAAGAAAGCGGATTCCAACCAAATGCAAAATCATACGCAGGTGCAAATGGTTTGATGCAAATTATGCCGGCAACCGCACGATTGGTCGCACGTCAAAACAAAGTTAAAATGTCCGATATTGATATGACAAATCCAGAACATAATATGTTTTTGGGTCAACAACATATTGTTGATTTGTTAAGCAATAAAAGCATTGATAATAATATCATTAAAATGTTGGCTTCATATAATGCGGGATTTGGCACTATGTCGAAATTCGAACGCAGCTTTAAAACAGACGATCCATTATTATATATAGAAAGCTTTCCTGCATATGAAACACGGGCATATATAAAACGGGTTATGGTTAATTTGTGGTTGTATCGTACAAAATTGGATCAACCTTTGAATACTTTGGAAAACTTTGCTGACGGTCAATGGCCTGTATACAGCAGCGAAGATGAATATGTTCAACAAGCAATCGAAGACAGATTAGATATATAAAAAAATGCAATGAAATCAAAAAATCCAGATTTTTCAAACGAAAAAAACAGTGATAAAAAACTGATTGCTGGATTGGATGAAGCGGGGCGGGGACCATTATGTGGGCCTGTTGTTGCGGCGGCCGTTGTATTTGATGACTTTGATTTAAAAATCCCTGTTTTAATAACTGATTCAAAAAAAATGAATGAAAAAAGCCGAAGCTTAGCAGCGGCTTGGATAAAAGAAAATACAAAATGGGCAATCGGAATTGCGACCGTAAATGAAATTGATGAAATAAATATTTTATGGGCATCAATGTTGGCAATGGAACGGGCGGTGCAAAACTTGCCAAAATTACCACAGCTATGTTTGATTGATGGAAATCGTGTTCCGAAAAATTTAAACACTGAATCTGTGGCTATTGTCAAAGGGGATTCGAAATCAATTTCAATTGCGGCGGCGTCAATCTTGGCGAAACAGGCAAGAGATGATATAATGAAAGAACTGGCGAACGATTTTCCAGAATACGGTTGGGATAAAAATGCAGGATATGGAACAAAACAACACCTGTGTGCAATCGAAAAATTCGGGGTAAATCAACACCACAGAAAGACTTTTGGGCCAATAAAACAAAGGATGGAAAAATGCAGCTAAGAACGATAAAAAATATTGATGTTATGGGTAAATACGTTTTGTTACGGGTTGATTTCAACGTTCAAATTGTGGACGGAAAAATCACGGACGCTTTTCGAATTAAACAAACTATGCCGACAATTGATTTGTTAAAGTCTGCGGGTGCCAAAATTATTTTATGCGCTCATTTGGGGCGACCAAAGGGCGAAAAGGACGAAGCTTTATCATTAAAGCCAATTGCTGATTTTATGAAAATTCCATTGATACCGGATTGTTTGGACAAAGACTTTTTATCCGATATGAAAAACGGTGATATTGTTTTATTGCAAAACGTTCGTTATTATAGCGGCGAAGAGGACAATAATCCTGAATTTGCAAAACAATTGGCGGATGGATACGATATATTTGTAAACGATGGGTTTGCGGTATCTCATCGGGCCCATGCCAGCACGGTTGGTGTTGCAACTATTTTGCCGTCTTATGCTGGATTATTATTGGCGGATGAAGTAGAAAAAGTATCAAATGTTTTGGAAAATCCAAAACGTCCGTTAACTTTGATTGTTGGCGGAAGTAAGGTTTCAACCAAACTGGGATTGTTAAAGTCGTTTGTCAAAGTCGCTGATAAAATTATCACAGGCGGTGCAATCGGTACTACGTTCAGCTATGCTATGGGTAAATCCGTTGGTAATTCTTTGTACGAAGCAAATATGAAAGATCAGGCTTTGGAAATTTTAAAAATGGCAAATGAAAATAATTGTGAAATTTTATTGCCAATTGACAAAGGTGTCGCACCGGAATTTTCCAGAACCGCACCCAGAACAGATAAACATTTCGATGAAATTTTGGATTCCGATGTGATTTTGGATTCAGGGGTCGAAACATCCGTTCGAAATGCACAAACAATCGCAGAATCAAAAACAGTAATTTGGAACGGCAGTGTTGGAATGGCGGAATGGGCCCCTGTTTGGTCATACGGTTCATACGAAATCGCAAAAGCAATAGCATCCGCAACCAAAGCCGGCAATATAACCAGTGTAATCGGCGGTGGGGATACTGTTGCTGTATTCGAAGCGTTGGGGTTAAAAGATGATGTTTCATATCTTTCGACCGGTGGCGGGGCTTTTTTAGAGTTAATCGAAGGTAAAGTTTTGCCAGGGATTGCTGTATTACAGGAAAAAAATTAAAAAATTATATCAAATAAATACTTGTTTTTAGGAATAAAGTAATTATATTTCAAGTTGAATTTGCGAAATGGCAAATTCTGTGATATAGTTTAACTATCGAAAATTAAAAAATAAAAAGGTTTTATTATGGCTTTGATACCAATGGTTATCGAAAATACACCAAAAGGCGAACGTTCTTTTGATATATATTCCAGATTGTTACGTGACAGAATTATCGTTTTACAGGGCGAATTCGAAGATGCTATGGCGAATACAATTATTGCCCAGTTGTTGTTTTTGGAATCGGAAAATCCAAATGCTGATATTTCTATGTACATTCAATCGCCTGGTGGTTCTGTATCGTCTTGTATGGCGATTTTGGATACAATGAATTATATAAAATCACCAGTTTCGACAATTGCTATGGGTATGGTCGCCAGTGCGGGTTCTGTTATTTTGGCGGGCGGCGAACCTGGAAAACGATTCGCTTTGCCGAATTCAACTGTTATGATTCATCAACCGCTTTATGGTGCCCAGGGTCAAATCACAGATATGGAAATCCGTGTTAAACAAGGCTTGAAAACAAAACAAAAAATGATTGAATTGTATTCGGATTTTACAGGCAAATCTGAAAAAGAAATCGCAGCTGCAATTGAACGTGATAATTTTATGACAGCGGCCGAGGCCAAAGAATTTGGCTTGGTCGATCAGATTATGACAAAAAAATAAAATATTATTGCGACCCCAATCAGGAGATAAGGTATGAGCGAAGATAAAAACGTTAAAAAAGAATCCAATCAGTTTTGCAGTTTTTGTGGCAAAGCAGTATTCGAAGTTAAAAAATTAGTTTCAGGGAAAAATGTTTGCATTTGTGATGAATGTATTACTTTGTGCAACGATATTATGGCCGAAGATGTAAAAGGTGAAATAAATCGTGACACAGCTAAATTGCCAACTCCGTCTGAAATAAATAAATTTTTAAACGATTATATAATCGGTCAGGATGAAACAAAAAGAACTTTGTCTGTTGCGGTTTACAATCATTATAAAAGACATAACGCTGCGATAAAATCGGATGTAGAAATTCAAAAATCTAATGTTTTGATAATTGGTTCGACCGGTACGGGTAAAACTTTGTTTGCACAAACTTTGGCGAAAATTTTGAATGTTCCATTTGCGATTGCTGATGCGACAACTTTGACCGAGGCGGGGTATGTCGGCGAAGACGTTGAAAGTGTTTTAACCAGATTATTACAAAGTGCAAATTTCGATGTAGAAAAAGCACAAAAAGGTATTATTTATATCGACGAAATTGATAAAATTTCCAGAAAATCAGAAAGCCGTTCTTTGACCCGTGATGTTTCGGGCGAAGGTGTTCAACAGGCTTTGTTGAAATTGGTCGAAGGCACAATTGCAAATGTCCCAGCCAGCGGCGGAAGCCGAAAACACCCAGGCGAGGCAACTGTTCAATTGGATACAAGTAAAGTTTTATTTATTTGTGGGGGGGCTTTTGATGGGTTGGAAAAAATTATTTCAGCTGCAAAAAAAGATAATCAGCCAAGAATGGGATTTGGGGTCGATGTCAAAGAAAAATCAACGGTCGATACAACTAACTTTAATCAGGTTGAACCAGAAAATTTGGTAAAATTCGGTATTATTCCTGAATTAGTCGGCAGATTGCCTGTGATTACAACTTTGCAGCCTTTGAATGCGGATGCTTTGGTTAAAATTTTAACCGAACCAAAAAATGCAATAGTAAAACAATATTCTGCAATGTTGGATATGGACGGTATTAAATTAAATATCACAGATGATGGTTTGTTGGAAATCGCAAAAATGGCCGAAGCCAGAAAAACAGGCGCCCGTGGTTTACGCAGTATTTTGGAAAAAATATTATTAAAACCTATGTTTGATGCGCCAGATAAAAAAGATTTGGCGGAAATTATCATCGATAAAGATGTGGTGTTAGGTAAAAAAGAACCAATTGAAAAAAACAAAGCAGCCACAAAAAAAGCAGCGTAATAAAAAAAATATAAAAAAAGCGGGATAAAAATTATCCCGCTTTTTTTTTATTCTGAACCTTCTGTGTTGGTTGGCGTTTCTGTTATAGAGGTTTCCGGTGCCGGAGTACAATAACCCCAACTTAGGTTTGCATTATTTTGATTTACATATGTTGTCAACAAAGTATCACCATTGTTATCGTGTATCCCGTCCGGTGTATTGGATGTGATAACGTTTCTTCGATCTTTTGTTACATTGTCAACCCAAACGGTGTTAACCCATAATCCGCCCAAGGCATCGCAGTCTTTGATTAACTGTTCCGCCATATCCACTTTTAATGTATCCATAATCATATTTATATCGGCCAAAATGTTCGTAGGTAGTATTTCACCAGATGCAATTTCAGATGGTCGTATGCAGGCATTGGTCGCATAACGAACCAGTTTTTGATACATACTGCCTTCGTATTCGTTTGAACATCCAGAATATATCTGATCCGCAGTGCCGCCGATACAAATATTCCCTGTTTGGCAAATGGCACAAGAATTGCCTTCGGTTGGGGTGCCATTATATTCACCGTTGTATGTCATATAAAAATTAGGTTTGCATGCGGAATATATTTTTCGTGGTGCACCGGATTCTTGTAACAAACATTTGTCATACGGGTTTGCAACAATTTCTGTTACAAAAGAATTTGTCGTCGATACATTACACGAAGGTGTCGATGCGGATTTCATATCGCCTGGTGCATATGTGCGGCATCCATAAGGATAAGCGTGCAGGGCATCATTGCCCGGTAATGTACATAAATCAACCAAATATTCTTCCAGTGTTGGTTTGCAATTTTCTGCAATTTTTGCCTCGGTAATATTTGACATTGTCGCAATCAATTCATCCAGTCCATCCGGGCCACCGCCGTATAAATTGCTGCATGTGTCTAATTTTTCCTGACAAAACATTTCAGATAATTCCAGCATTTCGCCCAATAACAATTGTTCTTTGGTGTCGGTAAAATCCTTTAATGACCCGCTTTGTGTATCGTAACAGGCATCAACAACTTCGATACAGTCATTTTTTACATCCTTGATTTTATTTTGTTGATTTTGATAAATTTCCGTGATTGCCTGTCTGACAAATTCTTGCCACACATTGGTTGATAAATCCTGACATAAATTCAATGTATCCTGTGCAAAGATTTTTTTCGAATCCAAAGTTTTAATAATATTCAAATTCGCCTGATTTTGTAAAACGTCGCCAATCAAAGAAATTTGATTTTCCAATTCATAAAATTCCGAACTGTAAATAGGTTCGCCCGTTTGAACGTTTAAATATTTTCCGGTTGTGTCCAAACAATGCACATAGTTTTCACCACACGCAGTGTCGGATGTTATGTCGGTGCGAACCTGTGCGATACATTCGTCGACCGGCAAAGAATTAAGTGAATTATAATTTTCCAATCGTGCGTCATACATTGCAAATTCGGTCGCACGAATGGCATCTTGTGCCTGATTGACCTGACCGGCCAAAGCATTTGATAACAATGTGCAATCATTTTCGATATACATACCATATGCCGAAATAACCATATTTAATGTTGATTCTGAATCACAGCTTTCATAAACCAAATTGGCACATTGTGAATTAACCGCATTGTATAATTCTTCGCCGGTTAAGTTCAGTATGTTTGAGCCGGCAATTAAATCGGTTGTCGACCAAATTTGGCTGATGTCGCCTGCGATGTCCAATTTTCCTTGGGTTGATAGCGACTTTCCGGTTGATAAAACGTCACTTATTCCGTTCAGTGATTTGGCTGCATCTGAGCTGTCTTCGGTAACGGACGCTTCGCCTATCGATTGTGATATCATAGCGTTAACTTCGTCTGCGGTTTTTGTCATAGAATATATATTCAAATCATTAAAGCTGGATAGCTGGTTTTGTGTTTCGGCCAATGCTTCTTCGGTTTTTTGGATGGCGGTTAATCGAGAAGAGCAAACACATCTGCGATATGTTTCGTTTTGTTTCGCACAAAATTGATCCATACAAGTAAAATAGGCATCACGACAAGAATTGTATCCAGTGCCAAAAGTATTTGTCGCAACGGTTGTTGTCGCGCGTGAAATCAAATTCGATTTGTCACGTGGGGCGGAAAGACTTGTCGTTTTGGCCGAAGTTCTTGATGCGGTGTTTCCTGTTTGATTTTTTTGCACAGTCGATGATGCCATTCTGGATATAGTTGATACCGATACGGGTGTTTTTCGGTTTACGGTTCCACGTTGTGAATCTGTTGTTCTGTTTGTGACATTTGATTGTGTTGCGGTTCGTGACACGATGTTATTTGTTGTGGCTGTTCTGGAAACGGATGTTGCGTTTCGTGAATTTGCGGAATTTTCCCGTTCTGTGGTTGTTGTTGTACGCACCGCAGCCCCAGCAAAACCAAGGTATACAAAGCAACAAAGAAGAATAAACAAAACTTTTCTCATTTCCTATTTCAAATCATAGCAAAAATACGAAAACTGTGGCAAGGGGAAAATGACTTTTTTCGTAAAAATAAAGCGATTGAAAAAATCAATCGCTTTATCACAATAATTCGTTATTTTACCCAGCAGCAGGAGTTGGAGCCGCCGCATCATTTGGACGCTTTCTTTCGACAAAAGTAATGCGACCTTTGTTCAGGTCGTACGGTGTCATTTCAACACGGACTTTGTCTCCAACGTTAACCCAAATTCGGGATTTTCGCATTTTTCCGGAAACAGTTGCCAAAATTTGGTGGTCGTTTTCCAATCTTACACGAAACATTGTGTTTGGCAATTTGTCTTCGACAGTGCCATTGAATATTATTACATCATCTTTTGCCATAATATATTTGCCTTTTTATTATTTGAACGACTTTTATGATATTATTCTATTAAACAAAAATCAAGGCTTTTTTATGTGCTTGCAAAAACAAATAAATTTTGGTAAAATTAAATAGATAATTATATGGGAAAGATAATGAGAATGTATTCAAAACTATTTTTAATAGGCTTTGTCCTTTTATCTGTAAACGATGGGTATGCCGCCGACAGAAGTAATGCCAGAACAACCGCATCACGGGTGTCTGTCGCTGCGACCCGTGTTATGCCGGTTTCCACAACGGTTACGATGTCTGCGACGACAAATACGGTGTCACAGGCAAAAACAGCAGCAGACAACACGCCGACTGTTTTATCCAGTTCGTCCGATGATTTAAAAATCGAAGACGTTATAACAGATATTGTCGAAAATTCAGAAATGGTCGAAGTTGCAGAAACAAGCACTGTTGCCGGCAGCTGTCGTGAAACTTATCGCAACTGTATGGATCAATTTTGTTTGTTAACAGATGCCGAAGGTAATCGATGTTCTTGTTCCGACAGTGTATTGCAATCAAAAACAATCATCGCAGAAATCGAAGAAATCCAAGCCGAAGCAGAATTATTATATACCGAAGGTGTTGAAAAAGAACAGTTGGGAGCAAAGGCAGATTTGGTTTTCGCAAGCAGTTCTGAGGATTCAAAAAAATCAAAATCAATTAACTTTACCGATTGGTTAAGCAACGATACTGATGCTGGATATTCCCAAGATTTGTCCGCAGATTTCGAAGTCGGTAATAATTTGTATGCAATTGCGGCAAAAAATTGTGCAGCAGAATTAAAGGCTTGTGATGACAAGGCTGATATGGAACAAATTTTATATTCCAGAATGATAACCCAAGATTGCAAAAATTATGACAGCTTTTTAGAAGCACAGAAAAAAGAAGCCGAAAATAACAAAAAAATCGCCGAAGCCGCCGTTCGTAATGCCCGTTTGGGAATGTTGAGTGAAACAAATTTATATAATCGTGGCGAATGCTTGTTGGCTTATAAATCTTGTATTTCCGATAAAGGCGGATGTGGTGTGAATTTCGAAAATTGTTTGGATTCCGAATTGTTGGAACGTCGATCATTGGTTTGTGAAAATGTTTTGGATCAATGTATGGCTGTTAAAAACGATGTTCTACAGGATTGGTCAGCAGAATCTGTTATGATTTTGGAAACGGCGGAACAATTTGCTGATAAAAACAAAAGACAAACTTGTTTTGCGAAAATCGAATTGTGTTTAGAAGACGGATGTTCGGCTTCTTCGAATGCGGCATGTTTTAACGATATCGAAGTCGCAGCAGGCGTTTGTCCAATAATCGAAGAATGTGATGAAATTGTCCCAGGGATAAAAGATTCTGTTAAAAATAATTTGGGATTCGTTCGTGCGGGATTGTGTCAATCGGATGTTGATAAATGCTTACAGGATAAATGCGGTGCTAACTTTAACTCGCCGGAATGCTTGGGCAAATCATCAACTGAAATTGCAAAACTTTGCCCAAAAAGTTCTTTGCCGGGATGTCAAACCGAAACGCAATTTGATATAATTGTATCGGCGGCTTTATTGCAAATGGATTACCAAATGTTACAGGGTTGTGTGAATTATTTCGCCCAAGAATTGGGTCGAACTTGTGGTACAGATATGAGCTGTTTACCTGAAAATTCAATTGTTATGGCAATGACAGAATTGCCGGATACTTCGGCTGATATGTTGGATTTGCGAAATCAAATTATCGAAAATTCTAAAAACGAAGTTGATGAATTTTTCACCAGATTTGAAAGCAGTATGACCATTGCAGCTTGTCAGGATAGTGTAAAGGTTTCAGGCAAAAAAACTTTGCAACAAAGTGTTTTTGAAAGTTCGAAAATAATCGCAGAAATTCAGGCTGAAAATCGCTCCTTGCGGGAATTAGAATTAAAAATCGCAGAAATTTCCAGAACCCAAGACGTCAAAGCGGCAGAAGAAAATTGTTATGATACTTATCAGGTTCAGGCGAAAAAAATGGACGGAAATTACAGTTATATAACAAGCGTTGTTTTCGAGCCGGCTTTGCGTAATTGCCATGTGTGTCGTGTACAACAAGTTTGTGAAGTTGGCGGTATGTCCAAAAATGCATCTGGGTTAACTTCGGCGGCTGGTATGGCAGCGGCAGGGGCGGCGGCTGGCACAACTATTATGCCAGGTTGGGGAACAGCAATTGGTACCGTTGTCGGTGGCGTTGGTGGATATTTTGCGGGACGTTCGGCCGGCGGCGAAGAAGAATTTTGCCAACAAATGACTTCGTGTGAAGACGTTAATATGTAATAGATAATAAAAAAAGAGAGAGATAAAGATATGAAATTCTGGAAAAAAGTTTTATTGATTATACCTGTGTTCGGATTGATGTCGATTGATAATACTCATTCTGTTGTCACAAAACAAAGTGCCATAAAAATGGGAACAACCGTTCGCACAAAATTGGAACCAGTTGGATTATATTCCGAAGAATGTTATAACTATTATTACAGTTGTATGGATCAATTTTGCATAACAGATAACGTTGACGGTGGGTCTTGTGCGTGCAGCGATTTAAATGCAGGCTTTGAAAGTGACATCAAAGACATTGAATTAAAAATGTTAAACGCAAATGATATCAGAACAATCGAAGTCGAAAAAGTCAAAGCAGGGGCAAACGTAGATATCGTGTTTTCCGGTGAAAGAAAATACGATGATTTGGGTAATGTAATGGGATTGGAAGAATTAGAGGCCGAAAAAGAAAAAGAAAATGCGTTGCTGTCGATTTTTGATAATTCTTATTTATACGAAGGGGCATCCATTTTTGACGATATAGCAGAGGTCGAAGAAGTAAAAGTCGGTGCTGATTTATATAAAATGGCAAATGGTTTATGCAAAACCCAAATCCCAAGCAACTGTTCAAAAGATTTGATATTGTTGGAAAAAACTTATGAAAGACAAATTGTTTCCGATTGCAAAGGTTTTGAAAACACAATAAAAAGAAAACAAACCGAAGCCGATATGGCTTTGGACGAAGCATATGCCGCCGTTCGTGCCGCCAGTATGGAAAGCTTTAATTCCGCAAATAAATATAATGCCGGCGAATGTATGGTTGAATTTAAAAAATGTATGCAAACCACCGATGCGTGCGGAAAAAATTGGGAAAATTGTGTGTTTACGGTTGCAACCGAAAATATGCAAAATAAAAAAGCAATCAGCACCGCCGGAACTTCTGTGGCGGTCACAGATAAATACAATATCAACGACAGCACAATGGAAGCGTTGGATTCAAAAAGAAATATTTGCGAAAACGTTTTGGATCAATGTGTCGCCGTTCGTGACACCGTATGGCCTGCATTTTTACGTGAAGCCGCACCAACAATTCGATTGGCTGAATCAAAATTGGAATCAGAAAAAAGACAATCATGTTTAACAGATATTTCAGACTGTATCCAAACAGCTTGTCGTGACGATATTGCGGGCAAAGGCGTTGCAACAATGGATTCTTGTTTATCCCGTCCGGAAATGGCACGGTCTTTTTGTAAGGTCGAAGTAGACACGTGTGAACGTATGGAGCCGTTAATTTGGGGGTATGTAACAGATAAATTGGCTGCGATGCGTGTTGATGCTTGTACTTTGGAAGTCAAAGAATGCTTTACATCGGATGACAGATGTGGCACAGACTTTGGAAATTGTATCGGTGTTGATTATGACGTGATTAAAAATATGTGCCCAGTTGATAAATTGGTCGTGTGCAAGGCAAATGATGAAAACTTTACAATAGATAAATTGGATTCTATGTTGGCTGGATTATATTTAAATATCGACAATTCTGCATTGGAAAATTGCCAAAACTTGGTTGACGATAAAATGATGGAACTATGCGGCAGCACAACAGATTGTAATCGGTTTGCATCTGATGATACAATCGGTACCAGTTCGCTTAAACCACAAAAAGACGGTAATATTTATCGTATCACAGGTATGATTTCATTCGGTTCAATTAAAATGGGTATGGCGGGACAACATATCAATGATTCTGATTCTGTATTGGGTGTCGGTGAAATCGGCGTTGGCGATTATATCAAAGAAGCCAGAACAAAAAATCAATCCGTTCCAAATCGTGATGGTATTTTGGATTCAATCGAAGCCGAATTGGAAAATATCGCTGGAACTATTAACCGTGCAATATCTGTCATAGAACAAGATCCACAGGTACAATATTGTTTGTACGGACGGACTGCTGATCAAAAATCTGGAAAATTCCCGAATTTGTTGAATCAATATAAACAACAAATTGCGATATCCGCATTGCGTCAGGCAAACGACAATTATAATAAAAAATTAAACACAGAAATCGCAGAAGCAACAGCAGATGCGTCATTGGATTTAGCACAATATATGTGTCAAAAAATCGGTAATTCGAATAGTTATTATTCAGATATGATGGCAGGATTAAGTGTTGATGCCGAAATGGGTGATACTTATTCTATATCTTATGACATTGATACCGGTTTGAATACTTCGTTATTGATTGCAGGCGGCGGCACAGAAATCATACAAACGTCTTCGGATACAATTGTCAAAGACGTCACATTATCGGGTTCAGGGTCGAACAAAATTACACGTGCTTTGTTTAATCGTGATACCAGAATTTGTACGGTATGTTCAACGATTACAGACAAAAGCTGTATATCAACAGCAAAAGATGGTTGGTTTCAACAAAAAGCAGAAGAAGACTGTTCTGTTGCAACAACCGAAAATTGCGAAGATATCGAAATGTAATATCGTTTAAATAAAAAAAAGTCCCCGAATATTTCGGGGATTTTTTTATGGCTAAATTAAAAAGGGTTTTTGGGATTATTTTTTCTTTTTATCATCAATCATTGATAATTCGTGAACAATAGATAATATTTCGTTTGGGATTTCAGGACTGCCCAAAAATTTTTCCAATAACCCCAATAATGATTCTTTATCAGGATATTTACCTGATTTTATTTCAGATTTGATTTTGTCGATTGTTTTGGCTGTGGTTTTTCCGGATTTTATCGCATTGTTTGTGTTTTGTAATAATCCGAAAACAGATTCATATAATTTATCATTTAATTCTGTGTTTTTGCTTTTTTTCGTCATAGTTTTATGCCTTTGGTTGCATTATTCATATCTGATTTTACACGAATGTACGGTATAAGTAAATTTGAACGAAATCTTAATTTAAAATATCTGTCATTGTGTTTTGTTGTGATGTATATCTATGACGAAAAAAAACGCCCAATTGGGCGATTTTTTATTTATTTGTTAACTGTAATTCAATACGGCGGTTTTGCTGCATCGATTTTGAATCTGTTCCCAATGCGGCCGGATGCAATTCACCAAACCCAGATGGTAACAAACGACGTTTTGATACACCATTTTTAACCAATTCATCTGTGACAGCTGTGGCACGTAATAATGATAATTCAGTATTGTTTTTAAAGCCTTTGTTACCACGTAATACCGGTTGTTTGTCGGTATGGCCGTCAACACGAATAATCCAGTCAATATTTGTTGGAATTTCATTTTCCATATTTTTTATAACATTGGATATCAGTGCGATTTGTTTTTTTCCCGCATTGGTTAATTTATATTCACCCGTTGCAAACAATATATCGCTGGATACTGTAAATCTGTCACCATTTGGTTGGATCATCGATTCGTCACCCAAAGCGGTTTTTACCGATTTATAAAAAGCCGATTGATAACCCGTTACACTGTTTAATTCAGCGATTTTGTCTGTTAATGCTTTGTTCAGACGGCTGGACATTTCAACATATTGAACTTCTTGTTCTTTGGCTTTTAATTCGGATGCGTCCAGTGCGGCTTGTAATTTTAAAATTTCTTGCATCAATTTTGCCCGCTGAGCTTCCATATCTTTGTGCAAATTTTTTCTGTCTTGTTCCAATTTTTGTGTTTCTTGTTTGCCCAAAACTTCGCTGGCTAATTGAGTATTCAAATTTGCGATTGATTGTTGCATTTTTGCGTTCATTTGTTCCATTTCGATTATTTTGGCTTCGTATTGTGTGACTTTGGCGGCCAAGTTTTCATTTGCCTGTTCCAGTTGGGAATTTAAAACATTTTTTTCGTTATCAATTTGTTGCAATTGTGTATTTGTGTTTGCCAATTGACTGCTAAGCTGGGATTTTTGTGAATCCAAATTTTCGACTTCGGTTCGTGCCAAAACCAGTAATCTTTTTGCTTCTTCGCTGTCGGCTTGCATTACTTTGATAGTTGCCATTTGTTCTTGGTTTTTATTTTTTAATTCGGTAATAGTTTGCAAACCAGTGCTTTTGTTAAACACGCTGGTGGTTGTCCATAAAAATACAAATACAATCAACAAGAAAATCAGTATAATTACCAAATTTGAAAATAAATCAACAAACCCAGGCCATGCGGTGGTTTTTTCACGGTATCTTATGTTTAGCATTTTTTCTCTCTCTTTTTTTTTATTGTTTTAATTTCGGTTCTGTATCGAAGACACTGTTTCGTCCAGTTTGGTAACGGCGTGTGCCAAATCTTCGGTTACTTGTTCCATTTTTGTTTGTTCGAATAATCTGGTGCGGCGTGATAGGTTTTCTTCCAGTTTATAAAGAATTGAATTTTGTGCATTTTGTACCTGTAATCCCAAAAATCCGACAACCAAACTGCCCGCCAATCCAAATAAAGAACTGGTAAAGGCTGTCGCCATTCCGGATAAAGGTTTTGACAAACCGGTCTGCATTGATGTTAAAACGGCCGGATCATCGAAATCCAATATGGTAATCAATTCCGAAAATCCGCCAACGGTGTTAATCAATCCCCAAAATGTTCCCAATAACCCCAAAAATATCAAAGTATTGGTTATATAACGAACAATTTCACGTTGGTCTTCGAATCTGGAAACAACCGATTGCAATAAGTTTTGTTCAACTGTTGCCGATATTTGTATCCCAGGGCGACTGGATTGCAATACCAATGCAATAGGGCGTAAAACGTTTGGCGGTAAAGCAATATTCTTTTTTTCATAAAAGTATTTGTGCAACCACATATTTTCAGGCAATAAACGAAACATTTCAATAAAGCATACAATTATACCAAATACAGTTGCACCAATTATAATACCGTTTAACCAAATATTTGTTGCCGCAATATTGAAAAATTCATTACTGTATAAAACAATCCCGCAAATAATTGCCGTTGCAAATAAAGTCATTCGATTAAGATTTCTGTGAAAATTATTGTTCATTCTGTCTTCTCTGTTTATTATTTTATTTAATCATAGTAAAAACTTGTAAATAAAGTCAATAAAGAATTTGCTTGATTTTATAATATTTTCGGTCATAATGTAACTTGTTCCTGCTGACTGCATGGTGCCGTCGGCTGTATAAACCAAAGGAAATAAAATGGCTTATTATGAAAGCATTCTGGTATTTCGCCAGGATTTGACCGATGTACAGGTCAAAGAAAAAGCAAATAAATTTGCTGATATTATCAAAGAATTGGGCGGTTCCGTTAAATCCACAGAATTTTGGGGATTGAAAAACTTGGCTTATGTCATTCGTAAAAACCGCAAGGCTCATTACATTATGATGAATGTCGAAATGGACGGTTCAAACATTTCTGAATTGGAACGTCGTTCTCGTATTGACGAAGACGTTATCAGATTTTTGAACGTTCGTGTAGAAGAATTGGCAACAACACCTTCTATTATGATGAAAAAAAATAACGAAGAGGTAGAATAATGGCAGTTCGTGCAGCAATTTATCGCAAAAAATCAAACCCTTTAAAGGGAAAAACAATCGATTACAAAGATGTTAAATTATTAAGATTTTACATTTCTGAACGTGGTAAAATTACTCCGTCCAGAATTTCAGGTGTTTCACAAAAAGATCAACGTGCTTTGACCACTGCTATTAAACGCAGCCGTCATTTGGGCTTGTTGCCATTTGTTTGCAATCATTTGGGTTAATCATTAAAAATAAATCTGGGGGTTTTTTTAATCCCCTAACTTTATACAAAATTAAAAAGGACAGATTATGAAAGTTATATTGACTGAAAAAATCAACAGACTGGGCAACATCGGTGATGTCGTCGAAGTTAAAACAGGTTTCGCAAGAAATTATTTATTCCCAACCGGTAAAGCTTTGCGTTTCTCAAAAGAAAATGCAGCAGTGTTCGAAGCTAAAAAAGCTCAATTACAGGCTAAACAAGATGCAGCAAAAAAATCTGCTGAAAACTTGGTAGAATCCGTAAAATCTGCAAAATTGCATATGATCAGACAAGCCGGTGACACAGGGCATCTTTATGGTTCCGTATCCAGCCGTGATATCGCAAGAATGTTGGCAGAAATATTGGGAACAAAAATTGAATCCGCACAAGTTTTATTGGGAAGCCCAATTAAATCTGTTGGTAGCTGGGATTTGAAAATTGCTTTGCATGCCGACGTTATCGTTCCGGTAAAAGTTTATGTTGCACAAACAGAAAACGAAATCGAAGCTTTGGTTGCAGGTAAAGTATTGACTTTTGGTACAAAAAAATCTGACGAAGAAGAAGTTGTTGAAGAAACAGCAGAAGCAACAGTAGATGTTACCGAAGAAAAAATCGAAGAAATCGTCGAAGAAGTTGTAGAAGCAGAAGAAAAATCAGCTGAATAATTTCAATTCGAAATTTGATTTATAAAAACAGGGCAAAAGATTCTTTTGTCCTGTTTTTTTATTATTTTTAAAACCAAAATATGATATAATTTCATTAACAAAAAACGGAAATTATAAAATGGTTAAAAATAATAATGAAAATCAAAATATACTGGAACAAAGTTATTGGGAAGAATTACGCCCGCTGGATTTAAATACAAAAACATCCCTGTTGGTGGGGGAAAAAATCAAATCTATAATTCAAAGATTGCTGATAAAATCGGCAGATCAATACAATATTGATGATTTTCAATTTTTGACACAGGATGATTCAATTGTTAATGCGGCATATATGGAAAAAGGGCATACATTAAATAACAAACATATTATTATGGTAACCCGGGGGTTAATTGAAAAATGTCAAACCGAAGACGAATTT
>CAYIZJ010000005.1:0-31608 GCA_964368045.1 uncultured Muribaculaceae bacterium | reverse complement strand
AATGTCTTTTCGTTCAACCGTTGAATCCATGTCAAAAATGATGGCCGAAATGGGAATAACAGAATTAAACTTAGAACGCCAATTTTTGTTCGGCGTTTACCGTAAACAAATTCGCTTGTCGAAACAACAAACCGTCGCAGCTATGCCAAGTTTCCCAGTTGCCGAGGTCGCAAAACAAGCAATCGCAGAACCAGCAGCCGAAGTAGTCGCTGAAAAACCAGCTGTCGCATCTGGATTTGCTTTGAAATCACCTATGGTTGGTGTTGCATATTTGTCACCAGAACCTGGTGCAAAGCCTTTTGCAACCGTTGGTACATCAATTAAATCAGGCGACACAGTTGTTTTAATCGAAGCTATGAAAACTTTCAACCCAATCAAAGCAGACCGTGATGGCGTTGTAAAAGAAATTTTGGTCAAAGACGGTGCGGCGGTTGAATTCGATCAACCACTTATCATCATCGAATAATATTTCGGAGGATTAACGACAGGTAAAACAGATTTTACATTTGTTTAATTTGTCGTTTTTTATTTTAAAATGCAAAAAATCAAAAAAGTATTAGTAGCCAATCGTGGCGAAATAGCACTTCGTATTATCCGTGCTTGCCGTGATATGGGTATCAGAACAGTTGCAGTTCATTCAACTGTTGATAAAAACGCAACCCACGTACACATTGCAGACGAAGCCGTTTGTATTGGTCCGGGGCCATCCAAAGATTCTTATCTTAACGAATCTGCCATTTTAACCGCAGCTTTGCTGACGAATTCAGACGCTATCCACCCTGGATACGGATTTTTATCCGAACGTGCTGACTTTGTGGAAAAAGTTGAACAACACGGACTTATCTGGGTTGGACCAACGGCTGCGATGATTACCAAAATGGGTAACAAAGTAAATGCAATTAAAACCGCCCAAGAATGCGGTTTGCCAACAGTTCCAGGTTCAGACGGTTCCGTTGATACACTAGAAGACGCAATCAAAGCCGCAGAAAAAATCGGATACCCTGTTATGTTAAAAGCAGCGGCCGGTGGTGGCGGTAAAGGTATTCGTCCCGTGATGTCAGCAGACCAATTACCTGAATTATACCAAATGACAAAGAACGAAGCCCGCAGCGGATTCGGTGATGATACTTTGTATATGGAAAAATTGTTATTGCACCCAAGACACATTGAATTCCAAGTATTGGGCGATCAACACGGTAATGTCGTTATTTTCGGCGAACGTGACTGTTCACTGCAACGCAAAAACCAAAAAGTTATGGAAGAATGCCCAGCAAGCATACTAAACCCAAAAGAACGTGAAGACATGATAGAAATCTGTCGCGTTGCCGCAAAAAAAATGGGTTATACAAATGCTGGAACATTTGAATTTATGTTCGAAGATGGCAAATTTTACTTCCTTGAAATGAATACCAGATTGCAGGTTGAACATCCTGTAACCGAAATGGTTTATGGTGTGGATTTGGTTCGTGAACAAATTCGTATCGCTGACGGCGAAAAATTGGGTTATAAACAAAGCAATTTGTCCCCAAATGGCCATGCGATTGAATTTCGTATCAACGCCGAAGATCCTGAAACATTCGTTCCAAACCCAGGAAAAATCACACAATATTCTGCCCCTGGTGGTTTGGGTGTTCGTGTTGATTCGGCTGTGTATACAGGATATACAATTCCACCAACATATGATTCGATGATTGCAAAACTTATCGTTTTCGCCCCAAGCCGTAGTGCATGTATTATGCGTGCTGAACGTGCTTTGGATGAATTTGTTATCGAAGGCATCAATACAACAATCCCATTACAACAAAAATTGTTAAAAAATGGCGATGTTAAAAAATTGGCTTTTGACAATCATTGGTTGGAAACTTATCTTGAATCAGAACAAAAAAAATCATCCAAATAATAAAATAAAAAACCGGCGATATGCCGGTTTTTTTATATTAAAACTTTAATTTTATTTATCTTCTTCTTTTTTGCGACGAAAATCATCCAGACTTACCACTCTTTTTTCATCCGTCACAGATTTATCATCCAACGGCAATTCCATATCGTTATCAGGTGCAGTTGATGACGATTTTGGTTGGAACGACAACATAAAATCAACACTTGGGTCTTTGAATTCCACCAAAGCCGAAAACGGGACACGAATAAAAAACGGACGACCATCAAAAGTCAATTGAACGCCGAATTCAGTCGATGATACATTCAAATTATTAAACGAATGCTGTAAAACAATTGTCATAATATCGGGATATCTGATTTTCAAAAAGTCCGGTAATATTACCCCTGAATTTCTGGTTTTAAATGTTATAAAGAAATGTGTACCATCGCCCAGTCCGTTTACTTGGGCAAAAACCAAGGCTTCTTTTACAACCGATTTCAATGCATCATCCAGTAATGTTTTATAATCTAATTTTTTCAATTATTTCCCCTTTTACTAATCTTGCTTTATGTTATGACAAATCCACCCATCTTTGCAAGAAACAAATAAAGAATTTTCAATTTTTTCAAAAACAGACTTGTCCAACCCCGTCGCCCAAACTTGTGCGTCTGTTTTACCTAATTCACAAAATACACGTTCACATGATTTTGAATCCAAATGTGCGACTGCTTCGTCCAATAATATAATCGGTGTTTTTCCTATTTTAATTCGAATCAATTTGCAATGAGCCAAAATCAAATCGATTAAAACAGACTTTTGTTGCCCTGTACTGGTAAGGGACGCCGGTAAATTCAAAGCTTTGTTAAATACGCCAAAATCCGATTTATGGGCGCCATCTATGATCATTTTATCCCCTTGGATTATTCGATTTTCGGCCAAATATTTTAAATAGCTTTTTTCCGCATCGGATGTGTCGGAATTCAAAATCAAATTTTCAACCATTCCATTTACAGAAACGGCCGAATTTTCCAAAAAATAATTTATTTCACCTGCATACTTTATACGGGCGGCAGCGACCGCAATCGCTGTGGATGCAATTTGACTTTCATAAATTTCCAATAATTTTGAATCGGCATTGTTTTTTAATCCCCCCGCCCTTTCGGATAATAATTTTGATAACTTTGCAACCCGTCCCGAATGCAATGCGTCAAAACTGGAAACCATTCTGTCAAAAAAAGCCCGCCTGTCGGAAACAGAATCAACAAACAGCCTGTCTTCTTTTGGTGACAGCCAAACAATTCGCAATACAGACGGCAAAACAGATAAAGCAACATTATCCCCATCCATTTTTGCCCGACGATTTACATCATTTTGTGAAAAAGAAATACTGATATCCGTATCATCGTTCAAACTGGCGAAAACACTGAAACCGCCACTGCCATCAAATTTTGCAATGTCAGTCATAGCAACACCACGCATACCTTTGTCACCGCCCAACATTGACACAGCTTCGATTATTGCGGTTTTGCCCGAACCGTTTGGGCCCGTGATAATTATATTTTTAACACCGTTCGTTTGAATTTTTCCAAATTCGTGATTTCTGAAATTATTAAGGGTAAGTTTTTCTATCATAATTAAAATGGAGGCCTGGGTCGGAATCGAACCGGCATCCAAGGATTTGCAGTCCTCTGCATAACCACTCTGCCACCAGGCCTCTGTAAGTAATATATTATGAGAAAACGTTTTCAATTTCAACATAAAAATTACAATTATTTTATTTTTGTTCCTTACCTTTTGATTTAAAGGCTAAATTATGATAAAATAAAGGCATAAAATAATTTAACAAAAAGAGAATGTAATGAAAAAAGCCTTGTTTTTTGGGGTTTTCTTATTACCAAGCATTGTGCAAGCGAATACCCCCAACTGCTTTGATATGAAAACAATCCCAAACCACGAATTAACTTTGACCGAAGTTATAAATCTGGGACTATGCCGAAACCCTCAGACTTCTTCGGCTTATTTGTCTTCTGAAATTGCCCGATATAATAAAAATGCAGGATACGCAGATTATTTACCAAGCGTTTCGGCCAGTGCAGATATGGGAAAATCATACAGAAACGAATCGTTTGAAAACTGGGATTATGGGGCATCTATTTCAGCATCCTATTTGATATTTGATTTCGGCAAACGATTATCCGATTTAAATCAATTAACAGCCACATGGCAGGCAACCGGATTTGATTATGATGAAACTGTTCAAAATTATGTTTATGGAATAATCGGCGATTATTATGCTTTGTTAACAGCAAATGCAAACATTGAATCCGCAACCAGTTTACAAGTCGTTGCGAAAACCGCACTGGATACTGCAAACAAAAAATACAAAGCAGGCACAGTTGCCAAAGCGGATGTTTTAAATGCGGAAACAACACTCGCAAGCCGTGAATTATCATTGGAACGTGCAAAAAACAATCTTCAAATTGCTCAGGGTGAATTATTAACACGCCTTTCTTTTGAAGCCAGTCAACATATCAAAATCGCTGATATGCCATCATCTTTTGGAAAAATCGAAGAAAACCAAAGCATTGAACAGCTTTTGCAAAAGGCTGAAAAAAACAGACCGGATTTATTAAAAGCCTCTGCTAACAAAGATGCGGCATGGCATCGTAGAAACAGCACATTTTTGAAAAATCTGCCCAGCATTTCAGCATCTGGTTCGCTGTCATGGGGTCATACCGAAGGTCAGGTTTTATTACCAAACCAAGATGATATATCAGGCAGCATAGGAATCCGTGCATCAATGCCAATATTCGCTGGATTTTCAAACTATTACGGCGTTCGAGCCGCAAATGCAAGCTATGAACAAGCAATAGAATCCGAAAAACGAACATCGGATTATGCAAAACTGGACGTGTTCACAGCATTTCAAAACTACAAAACCGCACAAAACGTTCTTAAACAAACACAAGTATTATTAAAATCAGCAACCGAAAACGAAAATGTAACGGCTGGAATGTACACAGTTGGAAAAACTACTATGCTTGCTTGGCAACAGGCTCAGGCCGATTTAGCGGATGCAGAATTGCAAAATAATACAGCCAAATATGATCTTTTTATTAAACGTGCCGCACTGGCTTTGGCCATTGGCAACATACAATCAGAATTAGGGGATATGAACAATGAAGAAAACTAAAACAACAAAACCGATCGACGTTATCGAACAACCAGCAATCCAACCAAAACCTAAACGTTCTTGGAAAAAATGGGCTATTATTACAACTATCATTGGTGTGGGCGCCGTATATTTATTTATCCCATCCGGATCAAACACCGAAAAATCAAATTTTATGACAGTGCCCGTGTCATTTGGTGATTTGAAACAAGTCGTTACCGCAACAGGCGAAATCAGCCCTGTTAACACAATTAACATAGGTTCCCAAGTCAGTGGAAACATCGAAGAGATATTTGTGGACTTTAATTCCGTTGTAAAAAAAGATGATGTTTTATTAAAAATCGAACCATCCGTATTACAGGCATCCGTTGATGAATCGCTTGCATCACTTCGCAGTGCGGAATCCAACCGCAATTTTGCAAAAAACGAATACGAAAGAAATCAAATGCTGTACCAGGACGGATATATCGCACGTGCTGAATTGGAACAATCTTTGACCGTATATGAACAAGCCGAACAATCTGTAAACCGTTCCCAATCCCAATATCAACGTGCTTTGACTAATTTGGGTTATGCGACAATCGTATCCCCTGTGGACGGAACAGTTATTTCCAGAAAAGTCGACAAAGGTCAAACAGTTGCGGCCAGCTTTCAATCGCCCGATTTATTCGAAATTGCCGAAGATTTATCCAAAATGCAAATCGAAACATCCGTTTCCGAAGCCGACATCGGTATGATAAAAGAAGGCCAAAACGTTACATTTTCAGTGGACGCATACCCAACCGAAACTTTTATCGGCGAAGTAAATCAAATCAGATTATCCCCAACAAATGTTTCAAACGTTATTATTTACACCGTTGTAATTTCCGTTAATAACGATGATTTGAAATTGATGCCGGGGATGACCGCCTTTGTTAACATCACAATCCAAGAAAAAACAGATACTTGGAAAGCAAACAATTCTGCATTTTTGCTGGGCAGCTTTGAAGGCATCGCAGATACACAGCACACACCAAAAACCCACCTTGCTGTGCAACGTAACGGCAATGTTTTAATTATCCCGTACGAAAAGGGTATTTCAACAGCAACCCAAACAGAAATTATATCGGAAGAATTACAGGAAAAAGATATGATAATTGTTGGGGTTTTGGGACAATCCGCTAAAACACCTGCGAAAATGCCAACCGGCGGAAACAGACCGAGATAATTATGAAAAAAAATGAAACAATAATATCTTTGTCCGATATAACGAAATCCTTTCCAATGGAAATGGGTGGGGTTCATCAAGTTTTGTTCGATATAAATTTTGACATAACCGCTGGCGAATTTGTTGCGATTATGGGGCCGTCTGGTTCTGGCAAATCGACTTTGATGAACATTATCGGGGCATTGGACACCGCAACAGGCGGAACATACAGCCTGTATAACAACAACACAATCAATATGACTTCTGATGAATTGGCAACTATTCGCAATGAACATATCGGGTTTGTATTCCAAAACTTTAACCTGTTATCAAAACGCACAGTTTTGGACAACGTTATGTTACCCCTGATGTATCGTGGGATTTCAACCGAAGAACGAATAAAATCTGCACGAAAAATGTTACAACAGGTCGGATTGGAAAAATTTGAATCATATTATCCACCACAACTATCGGGCGGTATGAAACAAAGGGTAGCTATTGCACGTGCTTTGGCTGGAAACCCTAAAATGATTTTGGCCGACGAACCAACGGGTGCTTTGGACACCAAAATGGGTAATGAAATTCTGGGATTTTTCAAAGAATTAAACGAAAAAATGGGAATTACAATCATTATGATTACCCACGAATTTGACATTGCTAAATTCGCAAAAAGACTGATACACATCCGTGACGGAAGAATCAATTTCGACGGCAAAGTACCAAAAACCGAAACAAAATTATAAAAAAGAGCTTTAAATGACTTTTAACGACATTTTCAAAGAATCATGGCTGTCTATCAGCGGAAACAAAATACGATCATTCCTGACCGTTCTGGGGATTATTATCGGGGTAATGGCGGTTGTAATTATGGTTGCGGTTGGCGAAACAGTTGAACGTGAAATATCCAACCAATTTTCATCATTGGGTTCAAACACAATGATGATCCGTGCAGGATCCGCACAAAGTGCGGGTGTTAAATCAGGCCGTGTCCAAACATTAACCATCCAAGATGCCGAAGCAATTGGCCGACTGCCAAATGTTTTAGAGGTAAGCCCAGTACAATCGGCCTCGGCCCAGGTCGTTTATGGCAATAAAAATTGGCAAACCGGAATAACTGGCGGAAATCCTGAAATTTTATCTGTTCAAAGCATTGAATTAGAATATGGAACAAATTTCACCGCATCATCCGTACGAAATAATTCAACCCACGCTGTAATTGGCCCCGAAACCGTTTCGGAATTGGGTATGCCCGCAAATGCCGTCGGTGAAATTATACGTGTTAATAACACACCATTTACAATCGTCGGCGTCACCAAAGCCCGTGGAGATTCCGCAATGGGAAGTCAGGACGACATGTTAATCATCCCAATCACAACATTAAAGAAAAGATTACAAGGCAGCAAGTTCGCCGATTCGGTCAATATGATTATTTTAAAAACCGAAGAAACAGCTGACAATATCCTGATAACAGAACAAATAACCGCCCTGCTTCGTAACAGCCATAAATTGGCCGAAAACGAAGTAAATGACTTTGAAATTATGGATATGAAGCAAATTATGGAAACAATGGACACGGTTACCGGATATATGAAAATGCTTCTTATTGCGATTGCGTCTGTATCTTTGCTGGTTGGTTCCATAGGTATTATGAATATGATGTTGGTGTCCGTTGCCGAAAGAACCCGTGAAATAGGCATCCGCAAAGCAATTGGTGCACGTGAGGCAAACATTATCATTCAATTTTTATCCGAATCGGTTTTGATTTCATTTTTGGGATCTATGGCGGGTCTTATTCTGGGGGTCGGACTGGCACAGGGGGTTGGCCGATACATACTGGAATATGACGTCCCATTAAGCATATGGCCGGTTGTTTTATCATTTACGGTTGCGATTGTGGTTGGATTATCATCAGGCGTTATGCCAGCAATCAAAGCCGCCAAATTAAACCCAATTGATAGTTTAAGATACGAATAACAAAAAAACCGGCATTTCGCCGGTTTTTTTTATTTCAACAATCTATCTATTAAATCTTTCATTTGAATTGATGTTTCAAATTTCAATATAATTTCACCTGCCCCGCCTTTTTTTTCTTTTAATTTAACATCAACATTCAAAGATTTGCTTAAACTTTTTTCCATTTCCTTTACAGCATTCGAACCCAATGTTTTTACCGCAAAAGACCGGCTTTTAGTTGAGCGGGCTACATCTTTTACAATTTTTGATGTTTCGGACACAGACAATTTATTTTCAATAATTTCCTTTGCCAATTGGGATGGATTTTCTGCGACTGCAATTGTTCGCGCATGGGATGCAGACAATTGACCGGACGTTATCAAATCTTGAACATCAGCCGGCAAATCTTTTAATCGCAACAAATTCCGGATATAACTTTCAGATTTTCCAATCAAACGTGATACATCATCAATAGCATATTCACATTTATCCATTAAATTTTGATATGCAAAGGCTTCTTCGATTGGGTTTAAATTTTCACGTTGAACGTTTTCAATCAATGCAACTTCCATTGCATTTTCATCTGTCATATCTTTTACAATAGCCGGTATTTCTGCCAAACCAGCATTTTTCGAAGCACGATAACGACGTTCACCAGCAACAATTTCATATTGAAAACCCTTGCCCTTTACCGCACGAAGCAAAATCGGTTGCAACACGCCCTTTTCTTTGACCGACGCCGTCAAATCTTGCAAATCCTGTTCTGTAAATGTTTTACGGGGCTGATCCGCATTTACACCGATTTGTATAATTGGCACCTGACGTATCGCAACCCTTTGTTCACCGGTTAAAACGGAAATATTCGGAACACTTCCCATTTCAGCTTTTAAATCCGCCAACCCTTTACCTAATCCAAATTTCGCCATAATATTATCCTTTCCTTTAAATCTTTATTATATATTTATCTTTCCACAATTTCTGTTGCAACCCTTAAATAAGCCTGTGCACCCGATGAATTAAAATCATAAAACAATGCAGGCTTTCCATGTGACGGTGCTTCGGACACACGAACATTTCGTGGAATCACTGTTTTAAACACAGTGTCGCCAAATGTTTCACGAACATCTGCATCAACCGCACGTGTCATTCCGGCCCGTTTATCATACATAGTTAACAAAATTCCCATAATTTTTAATTCTGGATTCCATTTTTTTTGAATTTCTGCAATCGTCATACCGACAAGATGTTGAATACCTTCCAATGCAAAAAACTCACACTGCAACGGCACAATAACATCATTCGCAGCAGTCAACGCATTCAAGGTCAACGAACCC
Organism: uncultured Muribaculaceae bacterium; assembly: GCA_964368045.1. Lineage (GTDB taxonomy): Bacteria > Pseudomonadota > Alphaproteobacteria > Rs-D84 > Rs-D84 > CAUTNA01. The sequence continues at coordinate 22,084 of CAYIZJ010000005.1, read as the reverse complement.
AAAGCTGGTGGACAATCGATTAAAATATAATCATAATGTTCTTTGACCGATTCCAATGCATCACGCAATCTATATTCACGATTATCCATATACAACAATTCTGCCTCGGCACCCGCCAATGCTGGACTGGATGGCAACAAATGCATCCCTTCGACAGCGGTCGACAATATATTTTCAGCCGCAGTTTCTGTACCCATCAAAACTGGATAAACACTTTGGGAATGCGTCGCACGAATAAAACCTAAACCCGTTCCGGCATTTCCCTGTGAATCTAAATCGATTAACAAAACTCTTTTTTTAATTGCAGCCAATGAACAACCGACATTGATAGCAGTTGTTGTTTTACCAACCCCACCCTTTTGATTTGCAAACGCTATTATCCGTGTCATACTTTCCCTTCTTTTTCTTTATAAATATTACGATATATAAAATAAGAAAAATATTACCAATAGTCAAGCTTTTTAAAACTAAAAATAAAAAATACAGTAAAAACAATCATTTAAAACTTATTTCACATGAAACAAGCTCTATTTCACGAACGACAAACGACACCTGCCGAACCATCAAAATACAGTATTATCAATCACCTATTGATTATTTCACATGAAATATGATTATTTTATGTTTTCGACAACAACCAGAAAACCGTCGCCTGTTTTGGACGGGGTTAATTTGTAATCAAATTTGTATTTTTGTTTTGCTAATTCAATTTCAGCATTTATGTCCCGGCCTTTTAATAGAAACAACCGGTTTCGGGTTTTGCCCACATAATCCAAAATCTTGGTCATTGACGCAAACGCCCGTGCTGTAAAAACTGTTTCAGTGCCGGTCTTTTTTAATGTTTTAACATACTCTTCGACACGGCCATTATAAACAGTTAAGTTGTCCAGTTTAAATTCATCTTTTAAAGCATTTAAAAAAGAAGTCTTTTTTCCAACCGATTCGATTGCAACAACATTCCAGCCCATTATGGCCAAAACCACAGCAGGAAAACCCGCCCCGCTTCCCAAATCTATTACATTGACGTCTTTTGGTAATATGTCCGCCAGCTGCAACGAATCTTGGATATGCCGTTTATCAATATCATTCAGCGTGCTGGGTGCAACTAAATTCATTCTGGTTGACCAATCGGCTAACAAAATTTCATATCTTTTAAAAATCTCTTTATTATTCATACAAAATATTGTATCATATTATTTGTTATGAATAAAAGAAAAAGTTTATTTTTTATAGGTGGTGCGGCTTTTGTCGGATTGGCAGGTGCATATTTTGCTTATAAAAACATTGCAACCAGTGAAAACACTGCATATGAATTCACTGCAAATAAATACGGTGCTTTTTTGGCCGCTAATCATGCTATTTTAAACCATGATTTTGAAAACGCTGATAAATACGCTTCGCAATTAGAAGACACAGACATCGAAGTCGTGTCAAACGTGCTGTTGTTATCCGAATTCTTAAACGGAAAACTGCCCGAAGGTGCCAAAGATTTGGAATCTGCGGATACAGGGACAGAACAGTTTGTTTATGATCTGTATTTGGCGAAAAACAACAAATGGGAAGAATTATACGCCAAGCATAAAAACGATGAAACGGCTATAATTTCACCGATCCGTATATGGTCGGGTGTCGCAACGAATTACATAACAAAAACATTACAGTTTATCGATAGTTTAAAAACCAATGAATCGTGGAAGAACTTTGTTCGTGGGCAAATATACGCCGAATTAAACAGACCGGAAAAAGCCGCAGCTTTCTTTGACAAAGTTGAAACATCATTTTTAAACATCAATGATTTTCTTTATTTGACTGCTTTTTATAAACATTTTGATATGGGGGACAAAGCGGATGAATTATTTGTTCAATTCACATCAAATCCAGGTGGGATGTATATATTAAATTCAACATTTGAACCAAAATGGGAAGATTACACCGGATATCAAAATGCCATGGCATTCAGCTTGACTCAGAATATATCCCATTCTCAGTTAATGATGTATACTGATTTATCATTGATGATGTTGCGTTTTGCGGAAATATTACAAGAATCCGAAGACAAGAACGCAATAAACTATTATTTGGGACAATATTTTTTAAACAATGATTCAGGATATGAAAAATATTTAAACAACATAGAACCAGAAAGCTTGTTTTATTACTTTGCCCAGATGAAGATTGCAGAAAAATCGGGTAATATTAAAGATTTAAAAAGAATCGTAGAAAACAATCCTTTGTTTTTACCGGCTGTTTCTTCGATAGTTGCAAAATATACGGGGCAGGGTGACAAATCCAAAGCATTAAAAACAATTGATAAGTCTTTAAAGATGCCAAACCTTACTGAAAAAGGGCGTTCATTTTTATTCAAATTGCGAAGTGATGTAAACATCGCTTTCAAAGAATACAAAGATGCTCAAAAAGACATTGATTCGGCAACCGAAGTTTTGGGAACAAATCCGGATTTATTATCCAATCAAATAAAAATATGGGCCGAGCACCACGAAAATTTAAACGAAGCGTACAGCGGTGCGATTATGTTAATATCAAAAAATCCACTGGAAACCAGATATTGGAATTCTTTGGGCCGTATTGTTTGGGTTAACGAAGGTGCGGACGAAGCATTAGAAATTGTAAAAAGCGTAACAGACGTTACAAAAAACAATTCTGATATATTTGAAACCTTGGGCGATATATACACCGAATTAGGCGAAAAGGACAAAGCAGTGGAAGCATATCAGACAGCAATCGAAATATCGTCTGACGGGCTATCTGTGACCCCAATATTAAAGAAAAAAATCCGCAAGCTGAAATAATATTAAACTTGTGCTGGAATAATAAAAAAAAGGGCGATAAATCGCCCTTTTTTTCATATTTTTAATTAAACAATTTGTTTTTGGCCAAATATTGAAAAAGATCTAAGAAATGAAGCTTTTTTATTTTCAATGTTTTGCGCTGATATAACGATATCCAAAGTGTTTTTCAAAGCTTCGTTATAATAGTTAATCAAACTGGATAACATCAGTCTTTTATCCGAACTATTTTCCTTTTTGATGCTATTTAAACTTATTCTGCCCAAACTGTCATAATCTTGCATAAAAAGCCCATTTAAATTGACGCTGATTACATTATCATTTAATATTTTTTTTATTGTGAATAAAAATTCTTTTGATTTTTTGAATTTTTCAATTTCTTTCAAAGATACTTTTTTCTGAAAAGATACAACCATTCCAAAAAATTTAAGCGCTTGATCAAAAACGGCGTTATCACGGGTTGCTTTGCCCATATTATCTAATTCATTTCTGAATTCTTTTAACTGTGTTAAATTGTCTGCTTTTTGGATTATTTTTGTCATATTTTATCCTTTATTATTTATTATATTTTAAAAATAAAACAAAATCATAATATTGTCAACACTTTAATTATTAAAAGAAAAGGGCGAACATCCGCCCTTTATATTCTTTTGACTAATTATATACACGTTGATTGTTATTATTCGCCATATTTCTTTGAATCATATTCGCAGCATTAAACATTTCAGCATTTTTTATTATGCGTTTTATTTGAATTTGCATTGTTTCGGTATGATAGGCGACAAACAAACGAAGTCTTTCTCTTATATTATCTTTGAATCTTTTATCTGCTTTCATCCAATCTGACAAAGGCAATTTCCAAAATTCTTCCGGATTGCCCAAAAATACATTATCCATTGTTACAGGCTCGCCCACATTTGCACGGACTGTGCCTGATTTATTTCTTCCTGAATTTGACACCAAATCCATTAAATCAATAATTTGGGCTTTCGCAGTTTTAAACATTTGTTCTTTAAAAAAATCTGATTTATTTATTTTATCTTGGAATGACACAACCAAATTAAAAAAATTTATACTATATTTAAATACATCGTCATTTTTTGGAACCGCACCCAGATTTGACAAATCCGCACACAAAGTTTGTAATTCTTTCAAATAATTGATTGGTTGTTTTGTTGTATTACCCAGCATATTTCATCCTTTTGGTTTTGACTATAATTCAAAAATAGACTAAAAAATCAATATAGTCAACAAGTTATATAAAACATTATAAAAAAACCGCCCGAAAACATCAGGCGGTTAGAAATCTTAACAATATGTTAAATTATTATTTAACAGTTGTTGTTGTATTTCTGTTCCATTGCCATACATCTTCGCCTGTACCTTTTACAGCTGGACGTTCTTTACCGTATGAAATAGTTGAAATACGATCAGCTTCAACACCATCTTCTACCATGAAAGCTTTTGCAGCATTTGCACGTTTTGCACCCAAAGCCAAGTTATATTCTGTGGAACCACGTTCGTCACAGTTACCTGCCAATTGGATTTTTGTTTCTGGATGGTTTTTCATGTACAAAGCTTGACCTAACAAGTTGTTTTCTGCATCACCAGAAATTTCTGTTGAATCAAATCCGAAATATGCACGTTGTCCGTTCATATCTTCTGGTTCAACTACGCAACCACATGCTGTAACCAATACAGATGCACCTGCCAACATTAGTAAGTTTTTAATTTTCATGAAAACGCTCCCTTGTGTTTTTGTTATTCGTAATGTATTATATAATAAAATTAAAACAAATTCAAGGAAAATCAAGTATGAACGATTACACAATAAAAGATTTAGAACTGGCGGGTGTAAAATGGGAATTAACCGATAATCCCAACAAATCAAAAGAACCAGTTGCCGAAGTCCAAAAAAACGATGGCCCTGTTATTATTCCAGCAACAAAACCTGTTGAATCTAACATTCCTGATTTAACGACTGTTTTGACATTGGATGATTTTATACAATTGATACAGCAGTATGAACATCCTTTGAAACAGTTTGCTAAGAATACAGTGTTGCCGACATTTGGAAATATATCGAACGATTTGATGATCATCACCGATATGCCATCCAGCGACGACGAAATTCAAAACAAGATTTTAACAAACGGGGCAGGGCAACTGTTAGATAAAATGTTAAACGCAATTGGATTTAATCGTGACACAGTGTCTATTGTCCCGTTGGTCTTTTGGCGGACCCCAGGTGGGCGTACAGTTACCCCGACCGAGGTAACCCACAGCAAAGATTTTATTGAAAAAGCTATAAATCTTACCAAACCCCGTGCGATACTGACCCTGGGGACATTGCCTGCGGATTTAATTGCAAATGCTAAATTACCCCGTGATAATGGGAAAACATTTGAAACCTTTGGCGGGATACCAACAATAACAATATTTCACCCCAGTTATTTGATTGTAAAGCCGGATGCAAAACGAGATGTTTGGGAAGCCTTACAAAATCTTGAAAAAATCTTGAAAAATCCGTAAAAGTCTTTATAATAGGAATAGTAAGCAAACAAAGGAGCTTAAAATAAGACCGAAATTTAACAAAGATAATCGTCGAGATATGGGTCCACGCCTGAATCTGCGGCTTTGGAATACGCCACAAATTTGGGATTGGACTTGGTTGAAATAAACGCATCTGCAACCCCTGTGATTGTAAAAGTCATTGACTATGGCAAATTCAAATACGAAAAGAAAAAGAAAACTTCCGAAGCGAAAAAGAATCAAAAAACATCCGAAATGAAAGAAGTTTGGATTAAACCTTTTATCGAAGAAAATGATTTGAATATCAAAATGAAAAAAGTTTTCGAATTTTTGGACAACGGGGACAAAGTGAAAATTTCCGTTATGACAAAAGGTTTGAAAAAAGTTTTGGTTCGTGGTCGTGCGATTGTTCCAGAATTATTTGAAAAAGTAACAACTATGGCCGAAGGCCGTGGGATTTTGGAATCAAAATCAAAACCAGACGAACAAACAAAATCGATTGTGTTGGCACCGGTAAAACAATAAAAACTATTTGCATTTTACAAAAAGTCATTATATAATCGAAAAACTTTGGGTGATTAGCTCAGTTGGCTAGAGCGTTACGTTGACATCGTAGAGGTCGTTGGTTCGAGCCCAATATCACCCACCAGTTTATAAAAAGAATTCGCATTTGCGGATTTTTTTTATAAAGTTGTGGCAAATCAGTGCGAAGAACCAGTTGGTTCGGTGTTGATAGCCCGTAAAAACAAGCAATTTATTGCGAAGTTTGAACGGTTGCGTGACGAAAGGGTGCTCGCAAATCTTTGATTTGTGGGAATTTACAACCCAATATCACCCACCAGTTTATAAAAAGAATTCGCATTTGCGGATTTTTTTTATAAAGTTGTGGCAAATCAGTGCGAAGAACCAGTTGGTTCGGTGTTGATAGCCCGTAAAAACAAGCAATTTATTGCGAAGTTTGAACGGTTGCGTGACGAAAGGGTGCTCGCAAATCTTTGATTTGTGGGAATTTACAACCCAATATCACATATCAATTAAACAAATAAAAAATCGTCATTGCGAGAACAAAACGTGTTCGTGACAATCTTTTTATTTTTATAAAACACCAATTACTGCAAACATACATCCATTTATTTGATTTTTGTTTTTTTTGCGGTATAATTAAATAACACAATTATTTAAACTATGGATGATATTGATGACTAAAAAAATTCTTATTACTTCGGCTTTGCCATATGTTAACGGCGATTTACATATCGGACATTTTGGTGGATGTTTATTAACCAGTGACATTTACGCCCGATTTAACCGTAATATGGGTCGTGATGTTTTATATATTTGTGGTGCGGATGAACACGGCACTCCCAGTATCGTTGGTGCAATGAAAGAGGGTATATCTGTCAAAGAATACAACGAAAAATTTTATCAAAGCCAACTTAAAATGGTCCAAGATTTTAAATTGTCTTTTGATTTATATGGTCGCACTCATACAGAAAAACAAGAAAAATTAGTTCAAAGCTTATTTACCCAATGGGACAATGCCGGCTTAATCGAAGAAAGAATTATGAAACAACCGTTTTCGGTGGATGACAATATGTTTTTGGCCGATCGTCAGATTAAGGGGACTTGTCCGAAATGTGATTATGATAATGCGGACGGGGACCAATGTGAAAAATGCGGCGAATTATTGTCACCATCAGATTTAATCAATCCTTATTCCGCCATATCCAAAAGCTATAACATCGAACTGCGTGACACAAAACATTTATACTTTTTGTATTCAAAAATGCAGGATAAATTAAAAAACTGGGTCGACAGTCGTCAGGGCTGGCCAAAAACCGCCACATCTATTGCATACAAATGGATTAACGAAGGCTTACAAGACACCCCGATTTCCCGTGATTTAAACTGGGGAATTCCTGTTAATAAACCGGGATTCGAAGACAAAGTTTTTTATGTTTGGTTTGATGCACCGTGGGGTTATGTTTCAATATCACAATATGCGAACGAAAATTGGGGCGACTGGTGGAAAAACCCAGATTCAAAATACGTTCAATTCATGGGCAAGGATAATGTGTCTTTTCATTCGGTTTTATTCCCAGCGCAACAATTGGCTTTGCCGGACGGGGAATTTAAAATGGTCGATATTTTAAAGGCTTCGAACTTCTTTAATTTCGAAGGTGCCAAAATTTCCAAATCAAAAGGCAACGGAATCTTTTTGGACCAAGCCTTAACCTTTGCCGTCAGTGACACATGGCGATATTATTTATCTGCGAACGCTGCCGACACAGACGATCATGATTTTACAATACAAAGATTTGCCGACGTTATTAACAAAGACCTTAACGGATTGCTTGGTAACTTTGTATCCCGTGTTACAAAATTAACCGACAAAAACTTTGGTTTAAATGTACCGGAATCAAACGAAGAATTTGGTGACGTCCAAAACAAATTAAATGAATTATTATCCGAATTAACCGATGGGTTGGAAAAATGCGAATTTCGTCGTGCCACATTTGCACTTCGTTCTATGTGGGCGACCGCAAATGAATTTATGTCGGACGAAGCACCTTGGGCCTTGGTCAAAGAAGGAAAAGAAACGGAAGCCAAAGCGGTATTAAATGAATGCTTTCAAATCATTGATTTTATTGCCCGTGTTTCCGAACCTTTTATGCCGGATGTTGCGGAAAAAATACAAAACATTTTCGAAAACAAAAAAGACTTTTCATGGCCCGATAAATATGAACACAGAATCAAAGGCGGGGAATCTTTTACAATACCAGAAAATCTGTTCGACAGAATCGATGATGATTTAATCGAAAAAATGCGCCTTGAAAGCTCTTCTGAATTTAAAAATGCAAAATAAAGATTTAAAACTTGTTTTGATGTCTTGTTGTGCCCCTTGTTCGGGCGGTGCAATAACGCAGATTTTAAACGGGGATATTCCAAACGTATCTGACTTTATTGTGATGTTTTATAATCCAAATATTTACCCACATGATGAATATATAAAAAGATTAAACGAACAAATAACTTTTTGTGATAAATTGGGTGTCAAACACATAACACTGGATTATAATCATGTCGAATGGTCAAACGCTGTAAAAGGTCACGAATCCGAACCCGAACGTGGCAATCGTTGTGGCAAATGTTTTCGCTTTCGTTTTGGGATGGGGCAAATATGGGCAAAACAAAATGGATATAATGCGATTTGTTCGGTTTTTGGTATATCAAAACATAAATCCCAGTCTCAGGTCGATAATGCTGCCGCTGATATTTTAAACGAAATACAATATTTACCTGTAAATTGGGATGAGGCAACCAAACAAAACGTTATAAACAACGAAGATTTTTATCGTCAAAATTATTGCGGTTGTGAATTCAGCATACGCAAATAAAATTTGATTGTCGCAAAAAAAAATACTATAATTTTAAAAATTAAAAAAGCAAAGGAGTAAAAATATGTCATCTATTTTCATTTTCCCAGGACAGGGTAGTCAAGTCGTTGGAATGGGCAAAGACTTATATGATAACCATCAAATTGCAAAAGATGTGTTTAACGAAGTCGATGATGCATTAAATCAAAAACTATCCGATATTATTTTCAACGGACCAATCGAAGACCTGACAATGACTGCAAATGTTCAACCTGCTATTATGGCGACATCAATTGCGATGTTCCGTGTTGCAAATTTGCCAATTACTGAATATGTTGCGGGACATTCATTGGGCGAATATACAGCACTTTGTGCGGCCGGTGCAATTTCTTTGGCGGACACTGCGAAATTACTTAGACTTCGTGGCGATTCTATGCAAAATGCAGTGCCAGTAGGACAGGGGGCGATGGCTGTTATTTTAGGATTGGATATCGATACTTTAAAACAAATTTGCGAAACGGCTGAAAAAACAGCCGGCGATAATTTTATATGTGATATCGCAAACGATAATGCCCCAGGGCAAATTGTTATTTCTGGTTCAAAACCTGCGATTGAAATTGCAATGGAATTGGCAAAAACAGCTGGTGCAAAACGTGCTATGTTATTGCCGCTTTCCGTGCCGCCGCATTCCAGATTGATGGAACCGGTTGCAATTCAAATGAAGGATGCATTGGAAAAAATCGAAATTAAAACCCCAAACGCTGCATTGATTTCAAATAAAACTTGCACTCCTATGACAGATGTGAATGAAATAATCGAAGCACTTGTTTATCAAATCACACACGGGGTCAGATGGCGTGAATCTGTGATGGCAATGGAACAATTGGGATTAACCGAAACTATTGAATGTGGTCCCGGTGCTGTTTTAACTGGATTAACCGGACGAATTGTGCCATCTATGACTGGTAAAAAATTAGAAATATAATAAAAAACAAAGGAAGAATAAAATGTTCGAATTAAATAATAAAATCGCATTGGTAACAGGTGCAACAGGCGGAATTGGAATTGCTATTGCACAAAAAATGAAAGAAGCAGGGGCAAAAGTTGTGGTCACAGGTCGTTCTATTGATAAATTAAACGAAGCTTTTGATGATTCATATATTAAAATTGCGTCCGATTTGGGGATGGATAATGCTGCGAATGAATTGGTTGAAAAAACAATCGAAACAGCCGGCGGATTGGATATTTTGGTAAATAACGCAGGTATCACCAAAGACACATTGATGATGCGTATGACAGACGAACAATTTGATGATGTTATTAACACAAATTTGCGTTCGACTTTTAAAATGTGCCGTGCTGCAATTATGCCTATGATGAAAAATCGTTCAGGTCGTATTATCAATATGGCATCAATCATTGGTGCAATTGGGGGCCCGGGTCAAACAAACTATGCGGCAAGTAAGGGTGGTATGATTGCTATGACCAAATCGTTGGCAGCCGAAGTTGCATCCCGTGGAATTACAGCAAACACAATTGCCCCAGGATTTATTAAAACCCCTATGACTGATGTTTTGTCGGACGATTTAAAAGCCGCATATATGAAACAAATCCCAGCGGGTCGTTTCGGTGATCCAGCCGACATTGCAAATGCTTGTGTTTATTTGGCGTCCGATGAGGCCGGTTATATCAACGGTCAAACATTACATGTAAACGGTGCAATGGGTCGCTTTTAAATATGAAAGAATTTGATGTTATCGTTATAGGTTCGGGACATGCCGGGGTTGAGGCCGCAACAGCAGCGGCACGCCGGGGTTGCCGAACCTGTATGATAACAAACAAAGAATCTGATATCGGGGCCCTGTCTTGCAACCCAAGTATTGGTGGCCCCGGAAAATCTCAACTTATCGCAGAAATAGATTCGCTTGGCGGAATTATGCCAACTGTTGCGGATAAATCCGGAATTCATTTTCGTTTATTAAATGCAACACATGGGGCGGCAACCCAAGCACTGCGGGCACAGATTGACCGAAAAAAATATCATCAAAATATGATGGATATTTTAAAAGATTATTCGAATTTGGAAATCGTTTTTGAAACTGTTAAAACTTTGGATTTATATAAAAAAACAGTTAATGACAAATATCAATCCAAATCTATTATTTTAACAACAGGGACTTTTTTAAACGGGCTTGTCCATCGTGGGGCCGAACAAATAAAATCTGGCAGATTACAGGATGATAATACTTATCAGCCATCTGATACAAATATATCAAAAACATTAAAATCGGCCGGCTTTTCATTGCTTCGTTTAAAAACAGGGACACCTGCACGAATTTATGCGGACTCTATAAATTTTGACGGATTGGAAATTCAGCCATCTGACGAAAATCACGACTGGTTTTCATCACCCGAAAAAAATAACACAGACCGCATTTGCTGTTTTATCACACACACAAATGATGAAACGCACAAAATAATCGAAGACAATATAAAATCCGCCCCGATGTATAATGGTGGAATTCGTGGCACAGGCCCACGATATTGCCCATCGATTGAAGACAAAGTTATGCGGTTTCCAGAACATAAAACTCATCATGTGTTTTTGGAACCCGAAGGAATTGATTCTAATCTGGTTTATCCAAACGGGATATCGACATCTTATTCCGCAGAAATTCAGGATAAATGGATACGAACTATTTCTGGATTGGAAAATTGCAAAATCGAACGATATGGTTATGCAATTGAATATGATGCAATCGATGCACGAAGTTTAAAACCAACGTTGGAATCCAAAGATTTGGACGGTATATTTTTTGCGGGACAAATAAATGGCACATCCGGTTACGAAGAAGCCGCCGCACAGGGAATTGTTGCAGGAAGCAATGCTGCCGCATTTTCAAAAGGTTTGCCAATCTTAGATTTAAATCGAACAAATTCAATAATAGGAGTTTTAATTGATGATATAACAACACTTGGGGTGGATGAACCGTACCGAATGTTTACATCACGTGCGGAATATCGTTTGTCTTTACGGGTTGATAATGCAATTGCACGTCTGGGCGATATGGCGGTTGAATTAAATCTATTAAAAGAAGAAGACCGAAATAAAAAATATGAATTTCGCAAAAACAAAATTATAGAAAACGATAAATTTTATGCAGGATATATTGCCCGAAATTTGCGTGAAATACAAAGCTATAAACGGGATATGGATTTAAAAATACCAAAAGATTTTGTATATAAAAATTTACCAGGGTTAACAAATGAATTGATTCAAAAATTGGAAAATACCCGCCCGACAAACATCGCCAGTTTATCCCGAATATCTGGTATGACGCCGGCGGGCATTATGATAGTTTTGCGAAAATTACGGAAATAAAACGAACAAAAAAACCGGCATTTCGCCGGTTTTTTATATTTTTTAAAATGCGTATCTGACGCCAATTGATACATCAAAGAAATTTTCTGCCTCTGCTTCAAGGTTTTTCGCAGTCATATATTTTCCGGTCAATCTGGCGGATAAATTATCCATCAATTCATATTCACCACCGATACCAAAACGATATCCTGTGCTTTGTATTTCGCCTATCAACTCGCCATCCGATAATAGATTCAGTTCATATTTTCCAATACCCGCCAATGCTATTGCATTAAATTTTTCAGCAACAGGATAATAACCAACAACATCAACACCTATTCCGTTGAAAGCGATTTGTGCATCGCCGGCTGATAAATTTTCTTCTGCGGTCGTCATATAAAAACCTTTGGCACCAACATATTCATTAAATTTCAAACCTGCATTAAAAGACAATGATTTATATACTTCTTTTGCGTCGGCTTGCATATAATCAGTTAAATTTGCAATAAACAATCCAGCATCCACCCCAACATAAGGTGTTGGATATTGTGCATTTGCGGCACCAAAAGCCATCAAGCCTGCCAAACCGGTAAGTAATAATTTTTTCATATTTTCTCCTTTTGTATTTTTTTAAATCAGACCTTCGTCGTATTTATATTTATGATAATCAGATAAAAAACATTTCGCAACAAATAAAATCCGTGCTTGTTTTTTTGTTATAAATTATTATAATAAAATTGTTGCCGGGTTAGCTCAGTTGGTAGAGCATCTCATTCGTAATGAGGGGGTCGCAAGTTCAAATCTTGTATCCGGCACCAGATTAAATAAATTCTTGAAATGACAGGCAATCTAATTTATAATTATTATATGAATAAAAACAGTGTTATTATTATAGCATAAAAAGCAAATTGCCCTTTGGCGATTGCTGGGGCGAATTATCGCCTTTTTTTTATGTTATACATAATGCAAAAACAAAAACACACAGGGGATTATAAATATGAAATATCCAAAAACCGACGCAAAACCAAATTTTACTGATGTCGAAAAAAGCATATCTGCTTTTTGGGAAAGCGATAAAACTTTTGATAAATTAAAAGAACAAAACAAAGACGGAAAAAGATTCTTGTTTTTTGACGGTCCTGCAACCCCAAGTTCAATTCCACATATCGGACATCTTAGTATTTCTGCCGCAAAAGATATGGTTTGTCGCTTTAATAATATGCGTGGTCATAATGTTGTTCATCAATTGGGTTGGGATGTTCACGGATTACCAACCGAAGTTATGGTTGAAAAAGAATTAAATATGCAAACAAAAGATATCGTCGCAAAATACGGTATGGAAGAATTTTGCAATATGTGTAAACGCGGGGTAATGAAGTATGTTGGCGAATGGGAAAAATATATGGCAAGACTTGGCCGTTGGGTGGATATCGCAGAATCAGATGTTTATAATACTATGAATACAGATTATATGGAATCTGTGATTTGGGCTTTGAAAAAATTATATGAAGACGGGCTTCTTTATAAAGATTTTAAGGTAAATCCTTTTGACTGGAAATTGGGAACAGTTATGTCAAATTCCGAAGCGTCATCCGAATACGAAGACGTTATCGATGATGCAATAACAGTTTGGTTTGAATTGGAAAATGGTCGTCGTGTTATGGCTTGGACTACGACCCCTTGGACGCTTCCTGCGAATTCTGCTTTGGCTGTTAACCCTGAAATGGATTATGCTATTATCAAAGACGCCGATGGGGCCGAATATATCATTGCCGAATCCAGAATCGAATCATATGCAAAACAATTCGAAAATTGCGTAACAACCGGTAAAATCAAAGGCTCTGAACTGGTTGGATTAAAATACAAACCGTTATTTAATTTTTATAACGACGAAAAATTGTATTCTGTAATTGCGGCAGATTATGTATCCGACACATCCGGCACCGGTATTGTGCATATTGCACCGGCTTTTGGTGAGGAAGATTATTTGGCCGCAAAAAACATTGATCCGAAATTCCCTGTAATTGTTAATGTTGATGATTATGGTAATTTTACATCAGATGTCACAACTTGGGCAGGGGTTAATATATTTGATGCCAATCCGTTAATTATGGAAGATTTAAAAAGCCGTGGTATGTTGGTAAAAAAAGAAAATTATAAACACAGCTATCCTATGTCGCCAAGAACAAAAGTAAAGCTTATCTATCGTGCAACGGACGCTTGGTATATCGATGTTCCAAAAATCCGTGATAATTTAATCGCACAAAATGATAAAGTAAATTGGAAGTCTGGTGGCAATCGTTTTTCTGCTTGGATTGCGAACGCAAGACCTTGGGGAATTTCAAGAAACAGATTCTGGGGCGTGCCTTTGCCAATTTGGACAAACGAATCCGGAGAATATAAATTCTTTGGCAGCATCCAAGAAATGGAAGATTTTTTTGGTGTAAAAATTGATGACTTGCATCGTAAAACTTTGGACGCTTTGACAAAAGACGGCTGGACCAGAATACCAGACGTTTTGGATTGTTGGTTTGAATCTGGTGCTATGCCTTTTGCACACAAACATTATCCGTTTGAAAACAAAGAACTTGTTGATGATAACTATGTATCCGATTACATAATCGAAGGTATGGATCAAACACGTGGCTGGTTTTATACTTTGATGATTTTATCAACTGTTTTATTTAACCGTCCTGCTTTTAAAACAATAACCGCAAATGGATTGGGTGTGGACGAACATAAAAAGAAGATGTCAAAATCTGTCGGAAATTATGTCGACCCTGTTGATATGTTAAATACTTATGGGGCAGACGCAATAAGAATTTATGTCTTGGGAAGCAACTTTATGAAAGGCGAACCTATGCCTATTGACAAAGCAGGCAAAGTATTTAATGACACAATTAAAAACTTCTTAACAGCACTTTGGAATGCGTATCATTTCTTTACACTGTATGCGAATGCGGGAAATATCGCGGCTAATGACGATAATATTTCAAATAATTTAATGGATAAATATATTTTGTCTGAATTAAATTCTTTGGTAAAAATATCAAACGAATCTTTGGCGACGTACGAACCATCCATTATGATTAAAAAAGTTATCGAATTTTTGGATATTTTAAACAACTGGTACATCCGTCGTTCCCGCACCCGTTTTTGGGACGAAGAACAATGTGCATTTGATACTTTGTTTACGGTTTTAAAAACTGTTTCAAAATTGATTGCACCATTGGCACCGTTTGTTTCCGATTATATTTATAAAAATTTATCAAATGGACAATCGGTTCATTTAACAAAATACCCAGAATTTGATAAAACGGCCGGAAATACAGACTTGCAAAACAATATGCGTAAAATTCAATCGATTGTATCCGTTGGAAAACAATTACGTGAAGAATATAAATTGCGAAATCGTTTACCTTTGTCGAAATTAACAATTGCGGGAATTGATATGACCGATTATGCCGACATTATCAAAGAAGAATTAAATGTCAAATCTGTTGACTTTATTGAAAATGTTGGTGATGTTGCAAACAGCTTTGTTTATCTGATTACACCAAAAATCGGTGCCAGACTGGGCGGTGCTTTAAAAGACATAATCCCAAGCGTTAAATCGGGCAATTATAAAGTTGAAAATGACAAACTTATCGTTGGAGAATTCGAATTAAATTCCGATGAATTTGAAAATCGTTTAACTGTTAAACCGGACGTTTGCGGATTTGCTTTGCCGGATAATACAGCCGTTGTTATTTTGGATACAAATTTGACCGAAGATTTAATCCGTGAAGGTCTTGTAAATGACGCACTGCGTTTTATCCAAGATACACGAAAATTGGTTGGTTTGGACGTATCCGACAGAATTATTTTGGAATATGAAACGGATGAAGTTTTAAAATCTGCTATTGAACAATATGCGGATAAAATTAAATCTGATACATTAACTGTTGAATTAAAATCAGGAATTGGTGAACATGAAATTCAAATCGAAGATCATAAATTCAGCATCAAAATAACAAAAGCTTAAACAAAACATAAAAAGCAGGGGACAACCCTGCTTTTTTTTTAAAAATGGAACATCTATGAAAAAATTACCAATTGATATTTATTTTGAACAAATACCGAAAATTATTGATATGGACATTCGTTCCGAATTGTATTCTGTTAATGAATTTACATTTGCTGTGGCGGTGATTTTATCAGCACAAGCAACCGATAAAAAAGTGAATGAGGTAACACCAGAATTATTTAAAATTGCACCCACACCAATTCGAATGTTGGAATTGGGATTGGATGGATTAAAACAACATATCCGCGTTATTTCTTTTTTTAATAACAAGGCAAAAAATATAATCGCATTGGCCGAAATATTATCAAAATACAACGATGATGAAAATTGGAAATTCGATGATGAGTTAAAAAATCAAAAATCTTTGATGGCCTTACCTGGGATTGGGCAAAAAACCGCAAATGTTATTATGAATGTTTTATGGGCGATGCCTTATATCGGGGTCGACACACACGTGTTTCGTTTATCCCATCGTTTTGGTTGGGTATCAAAATCCGATAATACCCCTGAAAAGGTCGAGGCAAAATTATCAAAAACAATTCCGATAAAATATCACGGCGTTGTAAATCATGTTATGGTATTACATGGCCGTTATACATGCCGTGCATTAAAACCGTTATGCGACAAATGCCCGCTGTTTGATATATGCCCCGCACCAGACAAAAGAACATAAAAAAAACCGGTGATTTACCGGTTTTTTGTTTGTTTTTTATTTTATTTATCACGGATTTGGCCGCCGGTTTTTTTGTTCACCGTTTCGATAATTTTATTTTGTATTTCCATCATACCGTCTTCGCCGATATTTTCCGTTGGGATTACAGTTATTGTAAACGCCACGGATGTTTTACCAGCTGAATAAGCAAACGAATCAAATACAACTGCATCTGTTATTCTGTTATCAACCGATTTGGCGGCGGATATAACATCATTTGCCAAAACACTATCATCCACAATAAATGCAAAGTCACGGGTTATTGGTTGAAATTCTGATACACTGATTTTTTTATCTTTGATAACTTTTGGTAATGCGGATATATCTTCGACCAAGCCAATACAAACATTTGTTTTAATTTTGTATTTTTTCGCAATAACAGGATGCAATTGTCCAAATTCTGCGACTTTGTTTTTACCCTGATACAACGCACCATAACGATATGGATGAGCCCATTTTGGCACTTCATCTGTTTTTATCGATAAGTTTTGATTTCCAAACAAAGCCATTACATCAGATTTTACATCATATATATCCACGCTGCGATTTCTGTTTTGCCAATGTTTTTGATGTGTTTGACCGGTTCGGATTATTACCAATTGTTGATGTTGCATATTTGGTTCATCACCATCAAATACAGTTCCCAACGAAAACAGATTTAAATCAGAATATCCACGGTTTTCATTTGATGACACAACGGTTAATAAATTATCCAGTAAATTATTTCTTGCTGTGTTTAAATCAACAGTGATAGGATTTGAAATCATAACAGATTTTTTATCGAACAAAGCCTGTTCTTTTTCATCATTTCCAAATCCGAAATAAATATGTTCAGTTAACCCAAGGGCCGCAATTTTTTTCTTTAAACCTAAATTAAAATCATTTTTGTTGATTGCAGGTATAAATGTTTTTGCTGTGTCTATTTTCACATTATCATATCCATAAAGACGGATTAAATCGCCAATTATATGTTCTGGGATTTGAATTTCAACACGTGCAACAGGTGGCATAACAATCCAATCTGGGTTTGAATCATCTATCACATAATCCAAAGCTTTTAATATAGCGATTTGTTCATTTACTGGGATATCAAATCCAATTTTTTTCATAAACAAATTCGGGTTATATTTAATTTTTACATTTGGGTTCAAAGGCTGTCCTGCGACAACCACACCCGCAACTGTTCCGCCACATTGTTTTGTGATAATATCAATTGCACGATATAAAGCCGCCCCATTTATTTCAGGGTTAATTCCTCGTTCAAATCTGTACGAAGAATCAGATGATAACCCCAGTCGTTTTGATGTTTTTCTCACACGTACCGGATCAAAATAAGCCGATTCCAACAATATGTTTTTTGTTTCATTCGTTGTCATACCACGTAATCCACCAACAACCCCTGCGATTGCCAAAACACCTTTATCGTCAGCAACAACCAAATCAGTATCAATCAATTTATGTTCGGTTCCGAACAAATCGGTAAATTCTTCATCCTGTTTTGCATTTCGCACAACTATGTTTCCAGCAATATGATCTCTATCAAAACAGTGCATCGGTTGACCCATATCATAACAGATATAATTTGTCGCATCGATTGCGGCATTTTTTGGATTTACCCCAATTGCCGACAATCTGGATGATATTACAGAATTACTTTGTCCCATTTTTACATCGTTTATTTCAGCCAATCTGTAAACCGGACATCCTTGTTCGCATTCGATACGAACCGCAACGCTGCCGATTGTTTGAAACATAGACGGTGTTTCAATTGGTTTATATTTACCCAATTTTGCGGCCGACAAATCCTTTGCAATACCAGATACCGATAAATAGTCCGGACGGTTTGGTGTAATGGACGCATCAAATACTGGCGATGATAAATCTTTCATTGCTGAAATTACATCCCCGATAACCTCGATATCTGATAATTCAATAATTCCATCGTGATCAGAACCCAATCCCAATTCTTTTTCGCTGCACATCATACCATTTGAAACCTCGCCACGGATTTTTCCGGATACAATTTCATTGCCTGCGATTTTAACCCCAGGAATAGCCAGCGCAGATATCAACCCCGCACGAGCATTCGGAGCCCCACAAACAACCTGACGTAATTCACCAGATCCATCATCGACCTGTAATACTTTTAAATGATCGCTGTTTGGATGTTGTACGGCGGATATAATTTTGGCCGCAATCGGTAATTGCGGTACAATTAAATCATCGACTTCTAAACCAATTGCATCCAAAGTTTCAACAATTTGTTGTGGTGTTTTATCTGTATCCAAATAATCTTTTAACCAATCAATAGTCCATTTCATTTTACACCCCACTTTTTCCGTTATTTTGCAGCCATCTGATATCACCTTCGTAAAAGCTGCGTAAATCTTCCAGACCATATTTTAACATAGCCAATCTGTCCCAACCAAAACCAAAAGCAAAGCCTTGGTAAACATCAGGGTCGATATTACAATTTTTCAATACATTTGGATGAACCATACCGGCCCCCATAATTTCCAGCCATTTGCCGTCTTTCCATTTCATATCGATTTCGATACTAGGTTCGGTGAACGGGAAAAAGCTTGGGCGGATACGCAATTGCAAGTCATCTATTTCAAAAAAGCGTTGCAAAAATAATTTTATATCAGAAATCATATCGGACAAAGTAATGTCTTTATCGATACACAAACCTTCGACCTGATGAAACATCGGTGTGTGTGTTGCATCCATTTCTTTGCGGTATGTGGCACCCAACGCAAACATTTTTATCGGAGCCCCCGATTTTTCCATTGCACGAATTTGTATAGCGGACGTTTGAGTTCGCAATACATTACCGTTTGGTAAAAAGAAAGTATCCTGCATATCACGGGCAGGGTGATGAAGCGGCGTATTTAATGCGGTAAAGTTATGCCAGTCATCTTCGATTTCTGGACCTGTTTGCAATTCATAGCCGAATGAATTTAATATTTTTGAAATGTCTTCCATTACACAAGTTAACGGATGAAGTTTTCCAATCATAGCACTTTGTTTATTCAGCGACACATCCAGCTTTTCTGATTCCAGTGCGGTCATCAAAGTATTTAATTCTATTTCTTCTTGTCTTTGTTTAAAAGCCGCACGCAATTGTACATTTTCGGCATTCAACTTGGTCCGTTCGTCATTATCCAGATTTTTCATATTCTTTAATTTTTCGGTCATAGTGCCTGTTTTACCAAAGACTTTTGTATGTAAATCTTTTAATTCTTCTAAACTTTTAATATTCTTTATTTCTTCATTCATCCCTTAATCCTTCGATTATAAAAAAGCCGTCTTGTCGACGGCTTTAATTATTGCAAATTAACACAGCTGCGACAAGCAATTATTTCGCACTGGTTGTAAATCGTTTTGCAGTATCGATAAGTGTTTTGAAATTAGCGTCCCCTGCATAAGCCATTTCAGCCAATACTTTTCTGTCTAATTCTATGCCAGCTTTTTTCAAGCCGTTCATAAATACACTATAAGTCAAGCCTTCGGCACGAACAGCAGCATTGATACGAACAATCCACAAGCTGCGAAAGTCACGTTTTTTAACGCGTCTGTCACGATATGCATATTGTCCTGCTTTTTCTGTTTTTTCACGTGCAGCACGATAAGTAGTGCTGTGGCGACCCAAATAACCTTTGGCACGTGCCAAGATTTTATTATGTTTTTGTTTAACGGTGGTTCCGCGTTTTACTCTTGCCATTTTATGCCCCTTTTATTTTAATCCATACGGAGCCAGCAATTTTGCTTGTCCCATCATGTTATCATTCAAATATTGTGGTTTTGAACCAGCTTTATTTGCACGTTTTGATTTATTGCGCAACAATTTACTGTGGCCAGATCTTGCGACACGAACCTTACCGGTAGCTGTCATTTTCGCACGTTTTTTCAACGACGAATTTGTTTTCATTTTTGGCATTTTCTATCCTTTTATTTATTCCTTATGGCAATGCCTTGCCACTTTGGACTAAGGTATTTTGACACAAATTAAAAAAAAATCAAGTTTTTATTGAATATTTGTCAAAAAACGATTAAACTAATCCCCGATATGAGAAATAAAAAGAAATCTTCGTTTAATAACTATAAAACAAAGTACATTATCGCATTGGCGATTTTGCCTTTGATTTTAATATATATATTGGTTGAAAAACCACGGTTTTCTTTTATTAACAAAGTATCCAATTCTTTTATTCCAATCATTGATACCGCATCAAACATAGTCAGCTGGCCTTTTCGGGCAATTGGTAATGGTATTGAAAACTTTCGTGAATTGGGAAACATTCGTTCAAAAAACGACGAATTAACGATGTTATTGTTGGAAACGAATAAAAAACAAAATAAATACGATATCGCTATCGAAGAAAATAAATTATTAAAAAAACAATTGGATATCATCGAAAATATGGAATCACGTGCTATATATGCAAATATTTCTTATGACAATACGGCATTTCATAAATCTTCGTTTTTTATTAACAAAGGTTCAAAACAAGGAATCAAAGAAAATATGATTGTTTTGTCTTTTGATGAAAAATTATTGGGAATTGTTTCAAACGTTGGTACGGGATATGCAAAAGTTCGTGGGCTGAATGATGTTAAATCAAAAATCCCTGTTCGTTTTGCCGGATCCGAAATTTACGGATTTTTAACGGGTAATGGAACAGACAAACCTGAAATCGAATTTATTTCGGATACAGAATTTCAACCAACATCCGGTTTAAAAATAACAACCAAGTCAATTAACGGCATTATTCCAAACGGAATTTTTGTTGGTATTACAGATTCCGGAAATTCTGTAAATGTTTTACCCCCAAGAAAAGTATCCGATGTTATTATTTTGGAATTTAATTTTGGGGATGGTTATAAATGATTAAACAATTATCAAAAATATTTGTAACCGTTTTTCCATACATTTGTGTTTTGCTGTTTTGGAATTTTTCGTGTGCTTTTTGGAATCCTGCCGGCATATTGGCATTGATTCCGATTTTTTATTTTTCATTTCGTAATCCGCAACCTTTTTTCCCGTACTTTGCGGCATTGGTATGTTTTTTAATTGATTATCGTGGGGACACTGTTTTATTTTGGACAGCGACATATTGCCTGTTGTATGCAATGTCTGGATTACAAAATCATATAGATTTAACCCAACAACAAAAAAATAACGGGCTGTTTATATTTGTATCATATTTTGGTTTGTGTAATTTGATG
>CAYIZJ010000004.1:20254-34074 GCA_964368045.1 uncultured Muribaculaceae bacterium | reverse complement strand
CTTCTTTCTTTTTATTTGCTGATGTCATATTGTTTTCAACCATTTTGCGAACCAATGCTGCGATTGGCACTTCGATACCTAATTCTTTTTCATGACTTTTTTTCATTTCTTCTAAATAAGCATATTGTTGTGCGGACAATTCCACCACAACCGATTGATTTTCATTATTTTCCATATATAAATGCCCCCCAAGGCAATGTTGATTATATGCTTAAATGCATACGACAATGATTATATACTACAAATTCTTAAAAGCAAGGATTATAAAATCGGCTTGGAATATAGCACCGTTTAATATATAATAATCAAAAACTCAAAGGACAAAATATGACGAATAAATTAAAAATGTGGCTGATTGCTCTGATATTCTTGAATGGGTACGTAAGTCTTTCTATGGAACTATTGGCACTGCGACAAATATCGTTCTTTGTTGGTTCGTCCGCTATTGTTACCAGTATTATTATTGGAATATTTTTATGCTTTATGTCGATTGGATATTTCAAAGGCAGCAATATCAAAAGCTCTAAAATCAAAATAAAAAAAACTATGGCATTAAGTTTTACCGCAATTGCGATTATGACAATTTTGGCAACCAGCTTTACACTGGTTATCAACTACTTTAACATTATGTATGCGTTCGGAATTCATTCCAGTGTTATACAAACATTTATTTATTCTTTGTTCTTTTTATCAATTGCACCTTTTTTATTCGGATTCAACACTTCGATGTTATCAAAATATTTAAACAGATATAATCGTAATTCAACCGGTTCCATTATGGCATGGGATACAATCGGTTCCGTTTTGGGTTCTTTGGCAACAACTTTGATTTTGATGCCTTTTATCGGTGTTAATTATACAATACTTCTGGTTGTTATTTTATCATTGATAGGTGTTATATTGGCACGATATAAATTAAGCACGCTTATACTTTTTCCTGTTATTTTAATACCCGCATACCTTATCAACAGCAACACTCATTTAAAAGAAAATCACAACATCATTGCAAACAATGCGAATTCCACTATTGGAATTTATGGGAACATGAATGAAAAAATGTTGGTTATGAATGGTTTACCGATGTCGATATATAAACCAGCCACCCGTACTTCGGCGGAATATATTGATTATATAAATGATAATTTTTTATACACAATGCCACAGGATAAAAAACATAACATTTTAATTTTGGGTGCGGGCGGATTTACCGCTGGCATCAAGGATGATTTTAACAATTATACTTTTGTTGACATCGAAGCCAAATTAAAACAAATATCCGAAGACTATTTTTTAAATGAAAAATTGGGTACGAATAAAAAATTCATCGTCCAGGACGCCAGTCAGTTTTTAAAAAACACAGATGAAAAATATGACTTTATTTTGCTGGATGTTTATTCCAATTCTTATCAGGTACCCGAAGATTTTATTACCGAAGAATTTATGCAAAGAATCAAATCAACGGTCGCAACAAACGGAATTATTGCAATGAACATATTATCCAGCCCAAGTTATTCGGACACATATACCAAGGTGTTTGATAATACTTTTAACACGGTATTTCCGCATAACACAAACCGTCAAGTGGTCGGGAATTTTAACCCTTGGTTAAAAAATTCTATGTCGAACATAATATACATTTATTACAATAAATCAAATTCAGGAAAAACATATACGATAAATAAAAATCCTGTAATATATGACAGATAAAAAAAATCCCCGTAACGGGGATTTTTTATTATCTGGTTTTTTGATTTACTGTATTTAATACTTTCCAGTTTTCTGCATAAACCACATTATTTTTATCAAAGAAATCTGGCACGCCAACAGATTCAGGTGTCATATGTGGTGCCAATATAACTTTTTTAACAAACGCCCATCCGTTATAAGCCAAATCAACATCACACGTCGCACGTGATAAATCAACTATTCGTGGTAATTGACAGCCCGACACAACAAATGATTCAGACGGAAAGTTAAGGATGTTAAAATCAGATATATCCTGTCTTGTGATGAATACATTTTTTATACCAATAAAATCCCAAGTTTTCGGACAATTTCTGACATCATCGATATACAAATAATTTGCACGAAAGCCCATTGGCAAATTGAATTTATGCAAATTGATATTGGTTAAATCCAAAATATCAAACTTTGCATTTTCCGGTAATTTATATAAACAGACTTTATTGCCGTCCACATCTTTTACTTTGTATTCAATATTTACAATTTTATCCCGTGGAAAGCTTGTATCCAGATTGATTGATTCAGGTGTCATATATGGTGCCAATACAAATTTTCTGACCCTTTCTACATCTGCTTTTGAAAAATCTGCACTTTGTAATTCTGCTAAATCAACCTTGCCTTTTAAATTACGTGATCTTGCCACATTCAAATGACCAATTTCGTATTTCGGATATTTTGGAAATTTCATTTCAGAAAAACAAACACGACTGTAATCTAATGTGTCATGCTTTCTTGGGCCTTTATCATGTGACGCAAATGCAGAATTAACATAAAGCGTGCAAAACAAAATCAGTCCAGCGACTTTTTTTATATTGTCATTTGTCATAACTTTTCCTTTTTTTATTTACAAAAAAAGCCCACAAACAAATTCGTTCGGGGCTTTGAATTTTTATCGAACAATACTATTAGTATTAGCAGCTTGGACAGCTTCCATAGTCTTTTTATATTCCGCCGATTTTGCAACTTTGATTTTCGATCTATCAAAATTTGCATCCAAAGCTATATCGCTTATTGAATAACCCGCTGGGATTATAATAGATGTAATGCCTGTTGTTTCCAAACCTTTGACATTGATTTTTCCTGTAACGTGTGACAAGTCCACAGTCCCTGTCAATCCTTTTACACCCGACAAATCCACATTATTATAAGAGAATCCCAAAATAATTGCACCTGTAAAGTTTGTACCTGAAAAAACACCGTTTTTTACACCAGAAAAATTCAAAATTTTTCCTTCCATACCTCTGTTACAAGTAAAATACATATATTCACAAATAATTTCGTTTGGTGCTCTCCACGAAGACATATTTTGATAAGAACAGCTTATTTCTTTGTATCTTTCAACTTGGTTATTGATTGGTTTTGGCAATCTAAATAAATCACGTTCTACACCTCTTTCGGTGACAGCTCTTGCATTTTTGTTCATACAACATCCTTTTTTTTATTTGTCGTGTATTTTTAATTAAAATACAAATCCGCGTCTATGTCAACTAAAAAGAACAAAAAGTTATTACCGTCTGAATTTATTTAACAAAGAAGAATATCTAAAAGCACCCGAATTTTTTGCATCTTTGTACGATTGTTCGATTTTTTTCAATCTGTCTTTCAATCTTACTTTTTTATATTCGATTTTAGATTTCGGGAACAGCAACGGCAAACCAGTGCTCAAATAACCCAAATCTTGGGATAATATAATTTTATCTATATTTGTCGTATCCATATCTGTTATGTCTACGACTTCTGAATTTGATAAATCCAAAACACCCGAATAATTGTTTGCACCTATCATATACATTTTTGTTGCAGAACCCGATATTGTGATTTTTTCCATATTTTGGCCATCAAATATACCAATTTTTGTATTTGATAAATTTAAAGCTCCCGAATAATTATATACTTTGTTAAATATAAAAGTTTTTTCCGGGGCACCTTTTAAACAAATGTTTGTCGCATCGGATCTGGCGACTGAATACGACATCATAGAATCCAAATAAAATGTTCCAGATAAATTTTGCACATCGGCACAATAAAAGTTTTTTTTCGGACAGCCCGTAACATTTTTGCAATTAAAATTTGTAATATGCACATTATCAAAAGTATTCAAATTTATAGCAAAAGGAAAATCATTTTCCCCCATTACCAGATCTTTGACATTCATAAATGCCGGCAATTTCACCATGGACAAATCCAGTCCACGCAAATCCAATTTTTTTGCGGTAAACCCATCTGGTAAATTATAGACATCATGTTCGACACCATTGTCGTCTAAGATTTTATAGTCATTCATTTTTATCTCTTTAAATTTTACGTTTTTTTTAGCCAAAGCATATTAACACAAAGAACATAAGAGTCAAGTTTTTTCGTTGACAATATTTTATTTTTATCCCAAAATATAATTTAAGACAACAAAACAAAAGGAGTCTTCGACCATGCCTATTTTAACTTATGATATATATAACTTATCTGAAAATTTTCATTTTAATCATCTTGAATTATCAAACGTTGATTTAAATAAATTTAAAATGCCAAAAAACACTACTTGCAATCTGGGTTATTTTTCCGCAAATACTTTTCCAAAAGAATTTGATTTTTCAGGTTTCAAAGGGGTCGATTTAAGATTCAAAGATTTTGAAAACAAAGATTTGCCTGCTTTTAATCAATTGGAATATTTAAACATTATGCATTCAAAAAATTTGCCATCTGTTTTACCTATGTCAAAAATTCAAAATGTTTATGGCCGTAATTGTGATTTTTCAAAAACTGTTATATCTGGTCCACAAAACTCGATTGATATATTCGGATCAAAAATCGGAAAACAATTTAAAATGAACAACACAAGAAGCGGGACTTTTAGCAACTGTGACTTTACATTAACAGAATCCGGAATTTGTTTCCCTTATTCTGATACAGATTTAACATATGCAAAAGGTTTGGAAAACAAACAAATGAATTTGGGCGGTTCAAATTTAACTGCAACAGGATTAACATTGGATTCGAAATACATTATGAAATGGCCTTCGATTTCAATATACGGCAGAAATATGAAATTCAAAGGTTTAATCGATCTAAGCCATTTGGCAAATTTCAATGCCTTTGATTCAGATTTTGCCCAGGCACAAATTATTTTACCCCAAGGTGCAAATGTGAAAAATGTAAAACACATTTCCGATTTTGGTTCGAAAAAAATATACGCAGTCATCGGCAATTCATTGCAATGGCAAAACGCATATAAAACCAGATAAAAAAACAAAATAAAAAAATCCCCAAAAATTGGGGATTTTTTTAAATTACTTTTCTATTTGAAATTGAATCTACATAACAAACATTTTTTTTCTTTTTCATAAAAACATTTTTAACCGAATCAAAGTCTGCATAAACGGTTTTTACACCGGAAAAATCATAAGCACCCGTCATATTCACAACATCGACCAATATCAATTTTTCACATTCAAATCCGTCCGGCATAACCCAATTTCCTAAATCAGCCCCCGTTAAGTCCAGTGAATTGAATTTTACATTTGCTGGCAATGAATACAAATTGCGAATAGTATTTGAAGAATCTGTGACCATTAAATTTTTCATCATTTTGTTTACCTTTGTTTAATTGGACATCATTATGGTTATATAAAAACACACAATAGTCAAATATAATTTTGCATAATTTTTTATGCCGCACTTTTAAGCTTTTGCCCCATATTTGTGACGCTTTGTTTGACGCCATTTTGGGCACGATTAAACATACGCCCTGCTTTTTGTTTCAGTATATCGAAATTAGTTGCATATTCAATTTTAGCCAACGGGAAATCAAACGGGATATTAACCATAGCAGGCGTCATATATGCCCCCAAAATAATTTTTTCCACGTTACTTAGATCAGCTTTATAAAAATTCGCAGATTTAACATCAGCCAAATTGATAACACCGGACAAGTTTTTTGAATAAGACAAATCAACAACCCTTGAGGCCCAAGATTTTACGTCCACGCCCGCAAAATCGCAACCCTTGGCATACAGTTCTTTTAATCCGGAAAAATCAAAGACTTTGCCGTACAACCCTGTTGCACCCGACATAACAAAAGTATTTTTTGCCATACCTTCAAATTCTGTGTTGCCCAAAAAACATCCTGCAACAGATACATATAATATTTTTGATATTTTCAAAACCTTTTGCAGATTTAATGACTCTCTTAGGTTAAGAACATTTTTAGGATATCCCGTAATTTCACGATTTTCAAAATCATTGTTTGCCATATGAACTTCGTCACAGTCCGAACAGTTAATAACATTTGGCATATTTTTTGTATTGATACAACTTAGAACTTTTGAACCCAAATTTATGAATTCAACATTTTGAACATTACAATTATTAAAATCAGCATAATTCATTCCCGATAAATTTATTGAAAAAGACATATTAGTAGAATTTTGAAAATAAGCCGCATCACATTTTATATTTGTTGGATATTCGAAACCTTGCATATCCTGATCTCTGAAATCAAGCACAGAAATATGTGAACCCTGGGGCAGATTTTTATAATCATTTATATCATCTAATCTATTTTGGATTTTATAATCGATATACATCTTTTTCCCTTTTGTTTATATTCTACACTTTAAATATAATACAAAACAAACGATTGTCAAGTGCAAACGGCAAAAAAATAAAGCCCAAAATTTATTGGGCTTTTTGTTTTATTGTATAACAGGCGTTGGCTCTGTTGGGATTTCATCTGCCTCGTCACCCAATGGTGCGACCGGAATATTCCCATCTGTACCCAAAGACATATCGTTAACAGGATTTGACGCTTCATCTACCTGAACAGATTCTTCAATTTTATCCCCTTCGACCAATGCGGCTTCAGCTGATACAGCTTCTTCTGATACAGCTTCTTCTGGGATTTGATTTATGCTTTCTTCGGCTTGGGCTGTTGTTTTAATTTGCAACAACTGATTTTCCAAAGCATTTCTTTCCGAACTTTTATAACCAGTTTCATCACCACCGGTTAACTGAACTTCTTCGGCGACATTAGTTTCAATCGCAGGATTTATTAAATTTTGATGTTCAATTTCGGATTCAGCGTCCATAGTTAACAACAAACTGCCCCCCGGAACAAACCATTCATTTATTTTAACCGCTGTTAATTGAACAACCGGACGGGTTCGTGCAGTATCCAACCAAACCGGATTATTTGGTTTGTCGGAATAATACCATAACATTCCCCAATAAACCAATCCCATAATCAAAACACCACGAACGATACCAAATATAACGCCCAATGTGTGATCGGTTAATTTCATCATACTGTCTTGGATTCTATCACGTATTCTGGAATTTACGAATCCGAACAATATCAATACGACAAAGAACACAACGAAATACGAAGCAATCAAAGTCCCAATCGTTGATTCAGACAACCCGAACCATCCCTGTAACAATCCGTCAATCAAAGGCGATATAAATTTTGCGATAATAGCGGCGGCTATCCACGAAATAGTTGCGAGTGTTTCATACACCCCACCACGAATAGTTGCCCATACTGTTGAAATAAATATAACCCCGATATAAATAAAATCGAATAAAGTTAAATCGAACATATCTGTACCTTTTTATGTATATTCTGTTAATTATTTTTTTGGTTTACGCAACAAGATAAAGCCCAATCCCAAAACCAATATTCCCATCAATGCATAAAAAGGAATTAAATTTGTTCCCGAAGATTTTTCTGTCGATTTTTTTTCTGCTTTTTCAACTTTTTCTGTTTTTGGTTTTGGCTTATAATTTTTTACAGCATCGATAATTTCTGGGTTCGAAGACGGCCCATAACCTTGCCAGCATTTTTCACCGACCATGATAACAGGAACATATCCATTTTCATATTTACAATCTGTCAAAGCTTTTCTAAAAGCAGGATGGCTGGATTTATCATCCAAATTATATTCTGTGATTCTGATTGATTTGTATTCTGGTCTGATTTCTTTGGCAAAGAATTCACGTGCATTATGACAATGCGGACAAGTATTGGTGTAAAATATTTTTACATCATTTGCAACAGCACTTGTTGTTATCATAGTAACTGCGAATAATGCGGATATAAGTATTTTTTTCATTGTTTTCTCCTGTTTTTGTAATCGGTTGGATTATAGAAAAAAGTTTCGAATATAAC
The DNA here is from genome assembly GCA_964368045.1 of uncultured Muribaculaceae bacterium. GTDB lineage: Bacteria > Pseudomonadota > Alphaproteobacteria > Rs-D84 > Rs-D84 > CAUTNA01. The sequence continues at coordinate 26,171 of CAYIZJ010000004.1, read as the reverse complement.
AAGCTATTTTTTCAAAGGTTACATTTCTTATTGTTATTCCCAAAATTTATGATATTATTTATATAAAGGGGGGGCAAAATTATGTTTACACCTGATGACTTTACATTACCGTTCAACAGAGATTCTCTGGAACCGTTCATTTCAAAAAAAGCCATAGACATTCATTATGACAAACATCTGGGCGGATATATAAACAATCTGAATAATTTGATAAAAGATACAGATTATAAAAATATGTACTTATACGAAATAATAAGACAGTCCGCAAAAAAAGACGACACCGCCATATTTAATAATGCGGCACAAATTTATAATCATGATTTTTTCTTTAAAAATTTATCTGCAAAAAAATCCACCAAAATTCCAAAAATAATATCTGATGCCTTTGGCGGGGAAGAAAAATTCAAATCCGAATTCAAATCTGCTGCAATGTCTGTGTTCGGCAGCGGCTGGGTATGGCTGGTCCAAACCCGTGAAACATTTTCGATAATAACAACATCAAATGCGGGCTGCCCTATTGTTATGGACGTTGTACCTGTGTTGGCATTGGACGTTTGGGAACATTCTTATTACGTTGATTATCAAAATCGCCGCGGTGATTATATCGATGCGTTTTTGGATAATTTGGTCGATTGGGAAAAAATCGAAAAAAGACTTTAAAAAAAGGGGATTAAATCCCCTTTTTTTTATATTTTATTATAATTTTTTATTATTATATTTTTGCTGGTTATTAAATCTTTGGTTTCCGATTTGTCCAAACATGGTTTTAATACCGAAACAACACCAGCACACCCAACAACACTTGGCACCGAATAAGCAACCTGTGTTTTACCGGATAAAAATACCGTACTGACCGTTAAAATTCTTTTTTCATCCATCGCAATACACCGAACCAAATCGGACACGGCCGCCGCAATTCCATCCCATGTTGCACCACGACCTTTTATTATTTGGGCGGCTGCATTTTTTACACGAAAATCAATTTCATTGCGTATGGATGCGTCAAATTTTTTGCCAACCTGTTTTGCATAAACCGAAACCGGTATTCCGCCAATCATAACACCCGACCAATTTAAAACCGAAGAATCCCCATGTTCACCCAATACGTTACCTGTAATCGATTGGCTGGAAACATTAAAATACCGCCCCAGCAATATTTTAAATCGTGCGGTATCCAACATAGTTCCCGAACCGATGACTTGGGCGGCTGGCAGCTTTGATAATTTTTTTGCCAAGATTACCATAACATCCAATGGATTTGTTAATATAATTATTTTAACAAATTTATTTGCAACATTTTTCATAACTTTTGGAATAATATCGGATATAACATCCGCATTCTTTTTTACCAAATCCATTCTGGTTTCATTATTTTTTTGATTTGCACCTGCGGCAACGATTACAATTTCGCTACCCTTTATTGCATTATAATTATTTGCGGCTTTGATATTAACATCGAATGAAAAATTTGATGCATGTCCCAAATCTTCGGCAACAGATTTGCTGCGAACACCATCCCTATCAAACAAAACGATTTCGTGAAATAATCCTGTATTTTGAATTGCGGTTGCAACAGCGGAACCAACAGACCCCGCACCAATAATTGAAATTTTCATAAATTTTCCCTCTAATGTTTTTTATGATATAATTATACCACAAAAAAAGGGGTTATAAAACCCCATTTTTTTAATATGATTTTGCAACGAATACATAATCTGGATTTTCATCGTCCAGACATCTTCTGGAAATTTTATGTTTTTCCATCAATACATCGAATTCGTCGTTTGTTGTCAAAGAATACAAAAGACGGTACATACCAACAACCCCAGAATCCAATTTTTCATCCAATTCGGATAAAGATTCCACGTTGTGAATCATTGTTGCATTTCTGTTTACAACCTTTTGATACATATCGGTCTGGATTTGTTTTAACGTGTTATGAATTGTGTCTTTTAATTCATCGGTTGAAATATTTTGTTTGGAATCTTTACCTATATCACGGCGGGTAATTGTAACATTCCCCGAGTCCAATTCACGCATTCCGACCTCGATACGAAGTGGTACGCCACGTTTAATCCATTTCCACATTTTATCCGTTGAACGCATATCGGAATCATCGACCAAAACACGAACATCCAAATCGGATAATTCATCGCCGATTTTTTTTGCATAAGCATTTAATTCATCCATATTATCGTCCTTGGAAATTGGGATAATAACAACCTGATATGGTGCAATCATAGGTGGCAAAACCAATCCATCATCATCGGAATGAGTCATAAATACACTGCCCATCAATCGTGTTGTAACCCCCCAGCTGGTTGTCCAAGCATATTGCAATGTGGATGATTTATCCAGATATTTAATATCAAATGATTTTGAAAAATGTTGTCCCAAATCATGCGAAGTCCCACCTTGCAAGGCTTTACCATCTTGCATAATATGTTCGATTGTATATGTATGATCTGCACCACCAAATCTTTCTTCTGGGGTTTTTTCGCCCATAATCGATTGGATTGCCAAAAAATCTGTTACAAAATCACCATACACTTTGTGCATTTTACGGGCGTCTTCGTGTGCCTCGGTATGTGTTGCAAAAACGTTATGACCTTCTTGCCAGTTAAATTCAGCCGTACGCAAAAACAATCTTGGTCGCATTTCCCAACGTAAAACATTAACCCATTGATTTAACTTCATCGGCAAATCACGATAAGACTGAATCCATCGGGACATTGCTTCACCGATTATTGTTTCGGATGTTGGACGAATGATATAAGGTTTGGTTAATTCAGAATCCGCATCAGGCACCAATTCACCATCCACCATTTTTAATCTGTGGTGTGTGACAACTGCGCATTCTTTTGCAAACCCTTCGACGTGTTTTGCTTCTTTGTTAAAAAAGTCGATTGGAATCAACAGCGGAAAGTTAGCATTCATAACGCCGCATTTTTTAATTCTTTTGTTTAATTCGTCACGCATCAATTCCCAAATTGCCCAACCATACGGTTTGATGGTCATACATCCACGAGTTGGTGAATTTTCTGCCAAATCGGCGGCGACAATAAGATTTTGATACCATTCGCTGTAATTTTCTGCTCTGGTCGGAGTAATAGCTGTTTTCATTAAAAATTTCCTTAAGATTTATTTTATTCTATTTTAATTTCATATATTCATCTGCGATTAGTTTTTGCAATTTTATCGCAATTTCTTTTCTATCTAAATTTTCAATCCCCACCGGGGGCAACGCTTTGACTTCGACGGTAAATCCGCCCAGCATCATAATATGGAACACCTGCCCAAAAGCACTGCGTTCACGTTCACATTTTGGCCCAACTGTTTGTTTTGCATTATCAAAATAAGCAAAATGATTTGCCATATCGATATCGGATATTTTTGAACCATTTTTGTATCTGTAATTTAAAACAATTGGTTGAATCGTGATATCTGAATCCACAACAAAATTAAAAAGCGAACTTTTAAATTCTTTGACATACGCACCGTTTGTTGTTGTCCCTTCTGGGAACAAATACATTGGATATTTAACAGTTTTCATTGTATCTTGGACTTGTTTTAAAACAGTTAATGCGGCCGATGGTCTGCGGTCTACGAAAACAACGCCAATTTTTTTTGCAATCCAGCCAACAATTGGAAAGCTTTCGATATCTTTTTTTCCGAAAAAGCTGCCACCAAAACCGATTGGAAATGCGATAAATTCAAAAACAGAAATATGATTTGAATCAACCATCAACGGGCGTTTGTCCACCAATTTTCCAATTGTTTTCACCCGCACCCCGCAAATGATTGCACAGGTTTTCATAAAAAATCGCATATATATCATTGACCCTTTTTTTACAAACAACAACACAGGTAATTGGGTTGCAACAAAAGTCCAAAACAAAATGAACTTTATACCCGCAGTACAGGTATTAAAAATATTTTGCTTTCTTGGGCGATTAGTTTTTTTCATCTGATTTCGCTTCTTCTTTTGATTCATCAATGTATTCTGCATCAACTACATCTTCTTTTAATAAAACCTGTGCCATATAACGCAATAATTTATATGGTCCGGTAACAGGCATCAACATTACCTTGGTCAAAGTTTTAATTGGCCCGTCTTTTATTCCCAAATGTTCAAATGCTGTTTCGGAACCCGCAAAATGTTTTTGATACATAGCATCAACTTTCTTTGTTTGAACAGTAACGAACACGTCATAGGTATTAAATGGAACGTCCAAAAACACACCTTTACCAAAAGTTGCACCCAAACGCAAGTATCCCTTTACCAATGGTGTCATTTCTTTTAAAGCCATTTTTTCATCAACAAAATCACGAGGTAAAATGTTCATTCTGGAAAGTTTTTGATTTGTACCTTCGGCAAAGTTTTCGGATAACACGGTTGCACGTAAATTCATCGGTGCCAAATGGTTATAATACAAATAAGAAATCGCCTGAGCCGACACAACCGGATTTACACCAACCCATGATGCAACACCAAATAAAACAGTGATATTATTTTTAATGATATATTCACCCAGTCCCAACCATAACAAACGCATAACCATTCCGTTTTCACGATAATCGGCCGCAACGCACGCACGTGACATTTCGGCGATATTGCCGGATGCTTTTTTTATTTTTGAAATATTAAATTCGGTTTCGGTATAAAACCCATCCATTTTTGCGGCGGCTTCCCGATCAATAATACGGTATGTTCCGACCAATTTTCCATTATGCAAAACCGCCATATAGTCTGCAAATCTATCAAAGGAATCATATTCTTCACGTAATGCTTTTTGTTCTTCGGTGGCCGATGCACCTTCTTCTTCGACAAAGACATCATATCGCAGCTGTCTTACCTGTCTTCTTTCTTCTTTGGTTCTGGTTAGTCTTACTTCGTAATCACGAATTTTAATAGCCATAAAATATCCTTTGATAAAATTAAACTTAGATACTATATATTTAATCATAAATATAAATAATATCAATAAAAAAACAGCCATATAAAAAAGAGGGAAAATTTATTCCCCCTTTTATTTTATTTCAATTTTTCGGATAATACCCCAACGGCAATCGCATACCAGTTTGAATTATTCCATCGTTTAATTCGATAAAAATTTGGATAAACTAAAAACGCACGAGACGTTTCCAAATTTTTCACATCCACAACCAAACCCGCTGTCATATCAGCATTTGGCAAAGCAGAGCCATCTAAATTAGTAACACCCAACTTTGACCATTCAGATAAATTTTTCTTGGTTTTCGCATCCATTAAATCAGTATTTAAATTGCTTGGGATTTTCACCTCACGCAATATTTTTTCGGAATCATCCCAACCCATTTTCGACAGGTAATTTCCGGCACTGAACATCGCATCGCTTTCGCTGTTTATGATATCGATTTTATTATCACCGTTTCCATCAACCCCGTATTGTTCCAGCGTTGTTGGGATAAATTGAAAATGTCCCATCGCCCCAGCCCAACTGCCACGCATTGTTGAAATATCGACGTTGTTTTTATCGGCTGTTTTCATCAAAGAAAAAAGCTGTTTTTCAAAAAAAGTTTTACGACGGCCATCATACATCAAAGTTAAAAAAGCATCAGTTAATTTATACTTTGCTTTGTATTGTCCGTAATTTGATTCCAATCCCCAAAAGGCCATAATAACATGCGGCTGAACGCCATATTTTTTTTCGACTTTGCCCAACAAAGTTGGATAAGACTTTTTTTTCTTTAACCCATTTTTAATACGAATTGTTCCACGACTTTTATCATTTACGTCGTTTACCATACGGATTAAATATTCGTTCAAACTTAATTTAAATTCGGCTTGGTTTTTATCGCTTTTAACAATTGATGGGATAAAAACGGACGGCTGCACAACAGCGTTTATAGTTTTGTTTGAAACACCATCTTTGAC
>CAYIZJ010000004.1:19110-20244 GCA_964368045.1 uncultured Muribaculaceae bacterium | reverse complement strand
ACCTTGGTCTTGGACTTCGTGCAAAATTTCATACCATCTTTGCATATCAAAGTCGCCTGATTCTGCCTTTACAACTTGTGGTAAAAATAATATCGCACCACACAATATTTTATAAATATTTTTCATTTATTTTATGCCTTTGATTTTAATACATTAAAATATGTATTTAATACCCAAATGCAAACCAAAAGATTGCCAGTCCGCCGTATCTAATGAGTCCGCAATATCCAAAGTATACGCAGGAGTTGTTTCCAATATAGGGAAACCATTTGAATCCAGCAATATATTTCCAAATTCATCTACTGTAAAATTGGTACTTTCGGCGACGAACAATTTACCCGAAATTTCGCCAACGTGGAAAAAATTTGTATCAACACGCACCGACAATTGCATATTCGTAGACATTTGATAATTATATTCCATTTCGGCACGATATGAATATGCTCCGTTATTACCTTCTTCGGTAAAGCTTGGGCTTTGTTGCCAGTCTGTACGATTTGGCCAAATACCTTCGGAATAATAGCTTGGCAAACCAAATTGAACATAAAAACGCAAACTGTCGACCAATGTCATTTGCTTTTCCATTTCCAATCCGACATAAACACCCGACCAGCTGGTATTATAAATATGTGTTGTCCCTGGAATTTCAATCGCTCCGTCACCACCGATAACAACGCAATTTCCGGCACCCACACCCCAGTCATAATCGCCATTTGTCCAATCGCCTATATTCAGCGATGTACCCAAATCAAAGAAACCACTACCCGCACTGGTTTGAACTATTTTGATATCTTCGGGACTCATACAAACCTGGAATAAATCATCCGGTGGTGCGTACACTTGTGGTACAGTGAAAAAATTCCCATTTACATCACCGTAAACATAGTCGCCCGCATCCGTCAACAAAGGCAAATAAATCCCAGGGTTTGGATACAAATGATTTGACATTTCTAAATTATGATTAAAGATTTCATATCCAATGGACGGGGATAATTTCCACCCCCCCAAATCCCAAACTTTGTTCGCACCAAATCCGACACGAAATCCCATTGTATCGCCCGACATTTCACCAACAGAAATTGTAAAAGACCCCTCGTTCGGACGGGATTCATCATACGGCATCAAATCATAGTC
>CAYIZJ010000004.1:15404-19100 GCA_964368045.1 uncultured Muribaculaceae bacterium | reverse complement strand
ACATAGTTCCATATGCAAAATCAGCATTCACAAATAAATCTGTATTACCCATAGAAAAATCGTGTTCCAAACCAACACCGATTTCATTAAACACCATATCATCCCATTCCAAAATGGAATTTACGCCTGTTCTGAATTGAAAGTCCGCAAATCTGCGTGTATACCCAATTTCAAATTTGGTTGAATCATCGGCCGGCATCGCAACACCGTTGTACGTCATCATACCCTGTGGCAAAGAATCCTGAATAACTGGCACTTCGTACGAATAATTCGTTGTTCCCAGCAATGTTTTTTTGCCCGATTGTCCGATATAATCGCTGTACCCTTGTTGTTTATAATATGCGGCATTTGCCTGATTTGCATTTTGCACTTTACCTGTTTCCTTATAATAACTTGGCACGCCTTCGGATGCGGCAAACCCAGACACAGGTGCAATTAAACCCATTAAAAAACCTAGTTTAAACAATTTCATAATTAAATTTTCCTACTTAAAATCAAATTTATTATATCACAAATACACTTAATAAAAAAGCAGTTTAATTAAACTTGCAAATAAATATTTTTAACGATAAAATATAAGCACTATGAATCAGCCACACAATCTTTATTTTCACGTACCTTTTTGCGTTTCAAAATGCCATTATTGTGCTTTTGGATCGGCGGCAAATTCAAATCCCGATTGGGATGGTTATACAAAGCAAATTATTATCGAAATTATAGATATGGCGACCAAGGTTGGAAAAGTATCCGTCCCAACTATTTTTTTTGGCGGCGGGACGCCTTCGTTAATGCCGGAAAAACATTTCGAACAAATAATGATTGCCGTGAACAAATATTTTAACGTTGAAAAAAATTGCGAAATTACAATCGAATCAAACCCCGGCACAATTGATAAAAATAAATTATTTGAATTTAAACAAATCGGCATGAACAGATTATCCATAGGAATTCAAAGCTTTAATGATTTGGAATTAAAATTTATGGGTCGATGTCATAATGTTAATCAATCGCTGCAATTGTTACAAGACGCAAATAATCTGGGGCTGCGAACATCTGGGGACTTTATTTATGGCCTGCCAAATCAAAATATTTCGGATGTAAAACAACTGTGCGAAAACATAAATAATTCGGGATTAAATCATTGTTCATTATATGAATTAACTATCGAAGAAAATACCCCGTTTGGCAAAATGAATTTGGATATGCCGGACAATGAAACAATGGCGGATATGTTTAATATTATTACAGAACAATTAAACCTGCCCCGATATGAAGTTTCAAATTATGGGTTTGATGAATGCCAACATAACAAAAACATTTGGATGGGAAAACCATATATTGGATTTGGTAAATATGCAGCGGGGCGTGTTTTAATCGACAATGTTTGGTATGAACAAATGGGGGACGGGGAACTTTTTAAACCAATGAACAACCGTGACAGAGATATTGAAAAAATAATATTGGGATTGCGTACAAAATACGGATTTACAAAAACATCCGACATTTGTGATATAATAGATGAAAATTATTTAAAAAATAATTCTGATTTAATAAAACAAACGAATGACAAAATCATTGCAACGGACAAAGGACTGATTATACTGGACGATATTTTGGTTAATTTAATAAAATAGGAAACAAAAAAAATGCTGGGAAAATTTAATATAAACGCATTAAACAATGCAGTTCAAAATGTAAACTCTGCGATGCAAAACGCACGAAATAAAATCGAAGATTTATGCAAAATAGAAAATAAAACTTTTGCGAATTTTGTGCGTCCAATTTCAGACATCGAATTTGAATTCAGTCAGGTTTTAAGCCCTATTTATCATCTGGACTCGGTTAACAACAGTGATGAAACCGTAAAAATAATGGGCGAAATATTACCTGTTATATCTGATTATTATTCGGATATGGGACATCATAAACCATCATATTTTGGGATGAAATCGGTATTGGAAAATGATTTTGAAAATATGAACGACGAACAAAAATTGATTGTTACCGACACGATAAAATCTTTTGAAGTTGGCGGTATAAATTTGGATGACAAAACCCAAAAAAGATTAAAAGAAATCGCCGCACGATTAACCGAAATTTCAAACGATTTTTCAAACAATGTTATCAATGCAAACAAACAAAATAAAATTATAATTACGGATGAAAAACTATTGGGCGATATGCCGCAAAATGACAAAGAATCTGCAAAAGTCGACGGGGGATGGGAATTTAAAATTGCCGGCCCGTCATGTTCAAAATTTTTAAAATTTGTTACGGACAGAAATTTACGCAAACAAATGTTTGATTATAATATTACCCGTGCCCCAGAAAACGAAGATATAATTCCAGAAATATTATCGCTTCGTTCGGAACAAGCCAAAATACTGGGATATAAAAATTATGCCGAACTAGCATTGGAATTTCGTGATGCGTCCAACCCAAAACAAGTCGAAGATTATTTACAAAACTTGGCCGACATATCATTGCCTGAAAAAAAACAAGCATACAAAAATTTGTGCGAATATGCCGGTTTTGAATTAAATGCATGGGACACAGGTTTTTATATGCAAAAGTACGAGTCCGAAAAATTATCCGTATCTGACGCCGAGGTTAAACCTTATTTTGAATTAAATTCAACATTAGACAAATCATTAAAATTATTGGGCGATATGTTTAATATTGAATTTGTAAAACGCAACGCTGACATTTGGGACAAAGACGTTGTATATTTTGACGTCACAGAAAACAATAAAATTATTGCAGGGATTTATTTTGATTTAATTGCACGTGATTCAAAACAACCGGGTGCATGGATGAACGGCTTTATCGACCACCACATAAATTCAAATGGCGATGAAATTTTACCACAATGCGCTGTTATATGCAGCTTTGACAAACCAACAGACACCGCCCCAACACTATTAACATTGGGACAATTTGAAACATTGATGCACGAATTGGGGCACGCATTACATACAATGTTATCAAAAACTGTTGAATTGGGTTCGGCCGAAATTGATTGGGACGTTGTTGAATTTCCATCCCGATTTATTGAATTTTTATCTCACAGCAAATCTGTTCGAAAAAGCATTGGTGAACATTATCAGACCAAGGAAGAAATTCCAGACGATTTGTTAAACCGATTGGTTAATTTGGACAAGTTTTATTATAAATGGGCATTAAGTTTGGTTTTTGATTTTTTCGATATGAAATTACACACATCCGATATAAAAACCAAAGAACAAGTCCAACAAATTGCCGAATGGGCAAAAGAAAATTATTCAGTATTACCAAAAGTCGACAATGATAAATTCCAAAATACATTCGGTCATATTTTTGATGGCGGATATGAGGCTGGATATTATTCATATATGTGGTCGGACAGCTTTGCAATTGACGCATTAGCTGAATATAATAATTCACAAAATAAATCTGAATTTTTGAAAAAATATCGTGACACAGTATTGGCATTATCAGGTTCACGTTCAATGCGTGATATATATTTTGATTTCACTGGAAAACATCCCGATGCAAAAAACATCGCAATATTTTATAATTTGGCGAAATAAAAAAACGGGGACATTTCCCCGTTTTTTTTTTTATTTTTTTGATTCTGCGACTTGGCGTCTAAATTCTTTACACGGTCTGAAACTGGTGACTCTTCGTGCGGGAATAATCGCATCAACACCTGTTTTT
>CAYIZJ010000004.1:7779-15394 GCA_964368045.1 uncultured Muribaculaceae bacterium | reverse complement strand
TTGGGTTACGTCCCATTCTTTCGGCTTTTTCCAAAATTTTAAAAGTTCCCAAACCTGCAAATTTAACATCTTCGCCACGAACAAGCGCATCGGCGATTTCGGAAAAAACCAAATCGACTAATTTATAAGAATCAGTCATAGTCAATCCCAATTTTTCGGACAAACTTGTCGCTAAATCAATTCTTGTTACACTTGCCATTTTTACACCCGTATCAAAGCTGCACCCCATGTTAACCCGCTACCGAACGCAGGATACAAAATCAGCTGTCCTTTTTTAATTGTTCCGTTATCCAGCGCATCAGCCAAAGCCAACACACCCGATGCAGCGGACGTATTTGCATGCTTATCAACAGTTACAATAATTTTATCCAAAGGAAACCCTAATCTTTCGGCACCACTTTGAATAATTCTAAGATTTGCCTGATGTGGAATAATCCAATCAACATCGTCCGCCACAATTCCGGCATGTTCCATAATATGAACAGCGGCTTCTGGCATTTTTGAAACGGCATGTTTATATGTTTCAGGGCCATTCATAGAAATTTTATGGTCCAGTGTTCCATGCAACATATCGAACAATTTACCATCCGCCATAACAGCGGTGTCAATAATACCCGAATAACTAGAACTGGAATGTTCGAAAATCAAAGCCCCTGCACCATCACCAAATAATACGGCAGTATTTCTGTCTTCCCAGTTGATAAAGCGGGTCATTTTTTCCGCACCTATAACCATAATTCTTTTATTCATACCTGCGGTAAAAAAAGCACGTGCGGTATGCAAAGCATAAATATAACCAGTACATGCCCCACGAACGTCGAATGCTGGAATTTCTTTTGTTGCGTTTAATTTACCTTGGATTTGAACGCCAACCGATGGAAAATCCAATTCAGAAGTTGTAGTTGCGACCACAATCATATCAATATCATCGATTGTAAGCCCTGCTTTTTCCAATGCGCGCTTTGCAGCAACTGTTCCCATATCTGCAACTGTTTCGTTATCTGCGGCAAAATGTCTGATTTTCATACCTGTTCTGGTGGTTATCCATTCATCGGACGTATCCATAATTTTTTCAAAGTCAGCATTTGTCATTATCTTTTCTGGCAAATAAGAACCATAGCCAATAAGTCTGTTTCCCATATTTAATATCTCCTAATCTTAATTTTGCTTTGTGTTTTTATTTTGGACACAACAATCAAAGCGGCTTGATTATATATTCAAAAAAATAAATTCGCAAGCAAAAGAAAAAATATTTTTCACCAAAGGATAATATCCCTATAATCAATCATTTGTATCCGCTTTTGCTCCTATTGTAATGGTGGTCAAATGAATGATAGAATAAAAAAAATAAAACCAAGTTTCACAACCACAGGTAACAATATGAAAAACTTAGACAAACTATTTTTTGAAAGCCAATTAACACAACATAAAAAGATTTTGATAGCCGAAGCAATCTTTTTTTCTTTTCTGGCTTTGATAGAAATCAGCATTCCCACATACCTACTTTTTTGGATAAGCACTTTGTTGGGTTTTATGATGATATTGTTTGGTTTTTTTCATCTATTCAAACCTTTAACCTCTGAAAACAAGCCGCATTCTGGGCCTTTGGATTTTATTTTTGGTTTGGAAAACATTTTAATCGGTATTGTTTTCTTTTTGTTTTTACAAGTCCCCTTTACCTTGTCGATTTTATTTATATCCATAATGTTTTTAATTAGGGGGCTTTATTTTTTCGCACTTTCGTGGACATTGCGAAGAATTAGTGTAAAAGCCTGTATTTTGGGAGTATTTATATCATTATCGTCTTTGTTTTTGTTTTGGTTTTTGCCAAACAATCCATCATTTACAATAGAATATGGAAAACAGTTGATAAGTTTTTCTTTGACGATATATGTTTTGCTTGATATTTTGATATTGACACATTTAAAACCTAATGTTAAAAAAATGTTAAAATAAAGTGTTTTTCATTTGATTAAAATTTGCATTTGTGATAAAATTAAAGAAACGAAGGAAGGATTTTACATGAAAAAATTTGTTGCAGCACTTGGTGGACTATTGGTTTTCCCTGCTTTTGGAGAGGTTATGCCAACCATTATCGAAGACGTTTCCGCCAATAAAATTCAGGCTGCTGAAAATACAGATGACACAAAAAAACAGGAATCTGTTCAACCTGTTATTGTTTTATCACAAGGAACATTAAACCCACGTGCGTCAACTAATTCGATTTCACGTGCGACACCTGCTGTGCCGACAACCGCTGCGACACGCACGACACCTTCCCGTGCAATATCCAGCAGAACCGCCACAACAACCGCATCACGTAGTGCCGTAAAACCAACATCCGGTTCCGTAACTTCACGTTCTGCTATCACAAATAATACTGTCAGCCGTTCGGGAACATCAACCGTTTCCCGCAGTTCTGGTGCAAACAGAAATACTGCATCTGTTACATCACGTAATGCAGCCACAACAAACACAACTGCTGCTGCTGCACGCAGTGCTATTGCACCGGCAACCGCTTCACGTATCAGTATTGCACCGACAGCTTCAACCAATTCCAGCTTGTACATCCCACGTTCGGCAACAGCTGCCGTTTTAACTTCGGGTAATTCAACCGTTGCAACAACGGTAAGCACAGGACCAACAATGGATGAATTGGCGCAAATAACCGATTTCTGCAAGGCACAATATACAGATTGTATGGATAATTTCTGTAACGTATTGGATGATAATCAGGGGCGTTGTACTTGTTCTCCGAATGTTGAAAATTACGCCGAAACCGAAGCAGCATTGAAAAAAGCAACCGAAGAATTACAAGAAGTCGCACAACAAATCCAATATATCGGATTGTCCGCCAAAGAAATCGAAACATTGTTCACACAAACCGAAGCAGAACTTGAAATGCAAGGAAGAACAGATTCAACACAATTGGCAAATGACTTGGATTCTATCAAAGGACTTATTTTAGATGTTGAAACCAACAGCTCGATTTCAACCACATCTTCTGCTTTTGATCTAAGCGGATTGTTGAACTTGGACTTTTCAAATTCAAACTTTAACTTACTTTCTATGTTCGGTGACAATTCCAATACTTCCAGCATAAACAACCAACGTGGCGAAGAATTGTACAAAACAGCTACTGCACGATGCAAAGCATCCGTATTAACCGACTGTGCCACCCAAGGTGTCGATATCAGCGTTATCACAAATTCATATGATTTGGAAATCGATAAACAATGTATCGCTTATGAAAGATCTTTGACCGATTCAAACGAACAAATGAAACAAACTGTATTTAATGCAAAAACTGTTTTGCAAAATGCACGTTTGGTTGTCGCTCAGGAAAAGAACACTTATGACTTGCGTGGATGTATCAATGCATTGGATTCATGTATGCAAGACGAATTTGTTTGCGGAAATGATTACCAAAACTGTATGGATCCATCCGGTAAATTTGTATCAAATGGCGACATCGTAATCGGCAGCGAACCAGGTAAAGCTGGTAGCTTGGGCGGTATTTACACAACATGGAATTATGGTTCGGGATCTAATATTGATAACGCTTGGTCCAATACAGGAAGCCTACAATCATATATCGATGAAAGTATGAACTCTTCATCAAATGAACAGGCGAATATGGTCGCATTCTTAAAAGACAAAATAGGCTCAAACGTTGATGGTGTAAATATGGGTATGTGTATGTCTGTTCTGAATCAATGTCAGGATTACACATATGACGACAACGACAACTTTAAACCAAATAACGAAGTTATCGAAAACTTTATGCAAAGAACTTTGATAACCGTCAAAGCAAGCCAGGACGAATTATTGTCTGATTATGCAGAAAACTGCACCAGTGATTTGATGTCTTGTTTGGTACGTAATGGATATGATGAAGAAATGGGAACAACCAGTTCCGTTAACCGTGTTGCTAAAAACGCATGTACCGCAATAGAAACAACTTGTGCCAGCGTTCTGGGACATGGCGACGAAGACAACTATTCCAGCGGATTGGCCGATCAGGTTATGGGTAATTTAGCTAAAACATGTATGTCAACATCCGACTGTGAAGTCATCGCAGGCTATACAGCGTCATGTTCAATGGCACAATGCCGATATGTGTTATCAGGAACATGTACAATTTCAACCGTTGATACAGATTGCCCAACACAGTTTGCAAACCAAAAATCAATCTGTACAAATAACAGATGTCAATCGACTCTTGATGGGGATATATTGGGTAGCTGTGTGGGCGATCCTTTGATAACAAGCGGTGGTCAAATCGGAAGCAAATGTTACATTAACGGTTCAACAACCATACCAACAAACATGGTCGGAAGATGCCATTCAAGCTCAACCCCTGATTTAGTTGAATGTATAGCAACGGCCAGCATATCTGAACCAACAACGTCATGTTTAAACAAACCAAACGGTACAGAATGCAGAGGCGGCTCATGTTACTTCGGTGTATGTAATGGCACATCGTTACGCTGTGATGGCGACCGTGCAATAGCATGTGAAGTACCAATACCAATGATTGGATATGTTGGATATTGTGCAACAGCAGGTGGCGCTTGTGGATTACAAGCAATGACAGCGGGGGTTCCAAATACTTGTTCGCCAACAAATGTTTCAAACTGCCCAACGCTTACCGGACAAAAAGCATATTGCAGATCCGATAACACATGCGGATTGGCACCAACAGGCCGATGCACAGCTGAATTAGAAGATCAGCTATGTGGTGAAGGTTCTACATGTAATAGTTATGGTGAATGTGTACCAACAACAGAATAAAAACAAAGCCGTCAAATTGACGGCTTTTTTTTTATATCCAACCGCCCATAATAAATATTGACAAATTGTTTTTTATTGATAGTATTAAATTATCAACATAAAAACCAAAGGGTTATCGTTATGCAGGATTTAAAAAATAATAAACAAATATTATGTCGTTTTCCAAACGGGGTCGAAGCAGTTAAATATTTTTTAACCGATGCAAATGGCAAAGTCCAAGGTGTCGCAAAAACCATGTACAATAACATCACTGTCCGTGAAGAACCACATCAGGACAACAAATTACACGGCAAATGCAAATATTATACATTTGACGGAAAATTCGTCGCAACCGAAAGACTGTTCTCTTATGGTGTCGAAAAGGAAATGACCATATATCACGAAAATACGGACAAAGTTTCAGACATCACAATTTATCATTCATCAAATTTAATAGCCCGCAGATTTTTTTGGCAAAATGGTGCTTTGCAGAAAATTTTCAATATTGATGGTAATTATTTAATTCAAGGTTTATGGTGTTCTTTTCATCAAAATTCAAAACCTGCAATCGAAGCTTTTTATATTGACGGCAAAAAACACGGAAAATATACAGAATACGATACATACGGAAACATCATAAAAAAAGGCACTTATAATAATGATGTTTTTATTTCAGAAATCGAAACGGAAAATTCAAATCAGGCAAAATCAAATAAAAGTCTGATAGATGAATTCAATGAAAAATTTGCCCAAACCCAACCAAATACATCAAAACAAATTTAAAATTATAATCCGATTTTAATATCTGGTCTGGATTTACGCAAATTTTCCAGTGACTTTTCCTGAACAGATTTAAATGCGGACGGTTCCCATATTTGAAAGCTGTTACCACGGCCAACAAACACAGCGGTTTCAGAAATTCCAGCATGCTTTAATAAATCATTTGGTATTATCACCCGCCCTGTTACATCAAATTGTAACGGTCGTGCATCTGCGAACAACATTGCCGATAAATCATCCAACCCAGAATCAAACACACCCATTTTATCTGCGGCTGTTGCCATTTGTTCCATACGGGACATTGATACGCCTTCGATACATTTATTGGTAAAAGAACGATATAAAACGATGCCCGCAAAATTTTCAGACATAATAGCACTACGAAAAGATGCCGGAACGGAAATCCGTCCCTTTGTATCCAAGCGATTTTCATAATTCGAAAGAAATAATGCCATTACATTTTTTCCTGTATTTATATAATTCACTATTGAAACGGATCAACCGCCCAGCATCTTTATATTTGCACCATAGCACCTTATTTTCTGCCTGTCAATGACAAATTATAATCCATTTATGGTATTTTATGGTTTTGGTTGTATTTTGGGCTTTTTTAAAAATAAAATTAAAATCAATTTTTTTTCCTTGACTCACGATTCGTTTTTGTTCTATGATTGATGTATAGACAAGATGGTAAGAACAAAAAACCGCAGAAAACCTGAAAAAACTTGATTTTCTGCAAAAAAAAACGAACCGGACGACTGATATAGCTTAAAAATTGTAAATACAATATTTTTGCCTTATTTCGTTCAAAAATTAACAACAAAGGGGGAAAGGAATGTCACAAAACATAAAAAAAATTATGTCGGCATTGAATCAGGTCTTGACTGCAACTGTTTGGGTTAATGCGGATCGTCAAATTATATCTTTGGCGGACGAATTACATCTGGGCAACAATAACATCCCACGTTCAATCGAAGATTTATCACGCTCTTCGTTGATCGGTGCGTATGTTTCTTTGCAAATCAGAACAGATAACTTTGATGTTGCAGCAGAAACTTTGGAAACCAAAGATTTAGCCGCACGTGTCAAAGAAATGATTTTTGCCGAAGCAAAAAAAGTTATGGATTCCGCAAAAGGTTCAGACGAATCCGTCGCTATTGCAGCATAAAAATTCAAATCACACGAATTCCGGAAACGGAAGGAAGGGAGCAAACCGTCATTATTTTGGCGGTTTTTTCTTTGAATAATATTATTTTTTACCAAACAAAATGCTTGACTTTTGTTTTTTTTGTACTATATTTTATTTGTTATCAATAAAAGGAATGAAAATGGAAAACACTTTTGAATTTAAAAAATTATTAAACAAAGTTTCAAGCAATCTGGACCGTTGGATATTGGAAATACTGAACAAGGGTCGTCACTTTTCAAAACCTGTATCAATTTTCACAAATGATGAACTTTCGATTTTGGGGAAATATTTTGAAAAATACCATATTGAAATACTTATATCAGATGGACGATTTATGTTAATACGTAATACAACAGTCGGAGAAAAAGCAATCAAAGAAAAAGCGGACGAAATTTACCACAAACTTGAAAAAATCGCTCTGATTAACCGTGAAAAGAAAAACAACAAAGGCGAAGAAGGCCTGCGTGTTAAAACCAGCTTTAACTTTGATTTGTATATGGAAAAATTTGAAAAAACAGGTAAAAGCGTTGTTTTCCCGCACTGTCGATTAACAAATAATGAATTAAATGAATTAAACACTTATTTATCTGACTATGGCGTGATATTGGTTCGTGGCTCTGCCGCATTTGCGTTGGCACCACATAAAAACAGAAATAAAGACGGATATATTGACGGAATTTATTTCAAAAAATTAAACAACATCGAAATGAATGATCCGGCTGAATTAAAAAAATTAGAAAATTTGGCCAGTTTAAATTTCGAAAAACATTTAAACAATTTTTTAAATAATAATTTAAATATTTGGTTCCCAGCGGAAAGAATGTCACCGTTGGAATTGGCGACATTGAATATTTTATGTTCAAAAAAATATGG
>CAYIZJ010000004.1:6863-7769 GCA_964368045.1 uncultured Muribaculaceae bacterium | reverse complement strand
TTTAGAAGAATCAAAAAACCGATTGAAATTTACAAAAGTTTCAATCATCGATAAAAACAATGCTTTGGCTGAAAAGTTTTCTGCAATGCAACAAAATATAAACAAACCAAATAATGGGATAGTAAAATAATGACAAATAATATAAATAATTTACGCAATAAAATTTATGACAGATTGGACGATTCAATGTTGGACATATTGTTAAACGACAATACATTAACCCGACAAGTTGAAAATTTTACAGAAACAGAAATTGATGTTTTAAAAAAATATTTCGAAAAATTTTGTATTAAAATGGAAGTCTTCGACGGTCTTATCAGATTGTCCAAAGAAAAATTCAAATCAGACGTCAGAATAAAAGATACAATCGAAGCATTGGTTAATAAAATCTTTAAAGGCGATATAGCCGCATATAATTTGTTAAGCAAAAGCCGTGAAGAATTATTAAAAGACAAAGCGGGAAAAAATTTTGATAAAGATAAGGAAGCTTTTTTAAAAACAGGTAAAGTTGCTGTTTATCATAATTCAAATTTAACCGACGAAGAAATTTATGAATTAAATGTCGAATTGCAATACGAAGGTATCGCACTGTATCGTTCAAACGAATTGGTTTATAAAGAAAAAAATTGCCTTAAACCAAACAACTTTGCCGAAAACCGTGGAATGATTGGGATCCAATTTATGGAAATTCCAAAAGTCGCCTATGAATTCAAATTGTTTCATAAGCTAAGCGAAAATTTCGTAGAATATATGGAATATTTTATAATATCAAACGATGATTATTATTTTCCGAAAAACGCTCTGAATGCTGCGGAATTGAACGAAGTAAACAAAGCAATCAGTCAATATAACATTCAATTGGTCGATTCAAAAAAACGTCCGAAATATTTGAAATTCAAAGCGAAT
>CAYIZJ010000004.1:2373-6853 GCA_964368045.1 uncultured Muribaculaceae bacterium | reverse complement strand
GATGCTTTGACCAACTTTATGCTTGGTATTATCAACAAATCACTGTAATTAAAAAAAACACCTTTTAAGGTGTTTTTTTATTTTAATATTTTTGACTAAATTAAACTGTTTCTTCGCTGACAAGTTTTAATTTTATTTTATTTAATTTTTTTGCACGTTTTTGAATCTTGGTATTGAAATCTGTTTTTAACAAACTTAACGCATAACGCAAAGAGTTTGAAAAAGCCAACGCATCACTATTACCATGTGTTTTAACAGCGAAACCTTTTAATCCCAAAAATACAGCACCCGCATATGAACGTGGGTCGATTTTATTTTTCAATCTTTTGAAAACGTGAACCAAGAAAAACGCACCGATTATCGCAAGCACAGATTTTTTTATATTATCCATCAATACACGTTTTATCAATTTTGCTGTACCTTCGACAGTTTTTAACACAACGTTACCTGTGAACCCGTCTGTTACAACAACCTGAACATTTCCAGCACCGATATCATTACCTTCGACAAATCCGATGTATTCATATGGCAATTGTTTTTTATGTTCGGTTAATAATTTGTTTAATTTTTGCAAAGATTCGAAACCTTTTGTTTCTTCTTCGCCAATATTTAATATACCCAATTTTGGTTTATCGGTACCACCGAATTCTTCGGCATAGATGCTTCCCAGAATTGCAAAGTCAAATAAATTTATCGCATCACATTGAACGTTCGCACCCAAATCCAAAATTGCAACACGACTGTCGCCACCACCAGATGGTAACATAGTTGTAATTGCAGGACGGGAAATACCATCAATTGTTTTTAATGCCAACTTTGACAAAGCCATCAAAATACCTGTGTTACCCGCACTGACGATTGCAGCTGAATTTCCTTCACGTACGTCTTTGATTGCCATATACATCGAAGTATTACCAGCATTTCGCAAAACATCACGAAGTTTATCTGTTCCTTTGATGACATCAGGACAGTGAATAATTTCACAATTTCTGATAACACGTGGATATTTAACAATCATCTTTCTTAATATTTTCTCGTTACCGAAAACACGAAAGAATACGTCATTTTCACCATTTTGAAACAAGAATTGATTCATTCCACCCAAAACGGATACAGGTGCTTTATCACCACCGAATGCGTCAACTGCTATGATTTTTTTTATCTGGGACATTTTATTTTTTGATAAACACAAAGGCAAAAAGCTATTTAATGCTTATTGCCTTGATGTTTTTTATACCTTGTTGGGTTAAATTATTTTGATCCACAAGCTGCACAAACGTGGTGTGGTCTTTTCTTTTCGCCGCATTTTTTGCACAATCCCGCTGGCATTACAGACAAAGCGTCATGAGCACGGCGTTGTTTTGTACGTGATTTACTGGTTTTACTTTTTGGCACTGCCATTTTAACATCCTTTTTTTTTTAATATTTTATAAAAATATTTAACTTTTGCAAGAAAAACTTTTTATATCTGTTTGGAACATAAAATATTCCAAACAGATTAGTTAATTTATATATCCATCAACTGTTGATTCGAAGTTCCTTCACGAGCCAATTGTTCGGAACGTTGTTCATCACGTGCAATTTCACGGACACGACGAACATAAGCCCCCGTTCCAATCGGTGCAAGGCGACCAACAACCAAGTTTTCATTGATGCTTTGTAATTTATCGACTGTTCCGTTAATCGCAGCATCAACCAATACTTTCGTTGTTTGTTGGAACGATGCGTTTGAAAGGAAAGAACGAGTTGTCAAAGACGCACGTATTGAACCAACCAATACTTGTGAAGCTTCGGCAATTTTTCCATCGAATTTTTGAACACGTTGATTTTCTTCTTCGAAATCGATACGGTCAACAACTTGGCCGATCAAGAAAGAAGTATCACCTGGATTTTTAACTTCAACACGTCTGGTCATTTCACGGATCAAGATTTCAATATGTTTGTCATTGATTGACACACCTTGTAATCTATAAACTTGTTGAATTTGTTCAACCATAAATGTTGCCAAAGATTTTTGACCCAAGATACGTAAAATATCTTGTGGAACAATATCACCGTCAACAATTTTTTCGGCTTTTTTAACAACGTCACCGCTGCGAACTAATAAGTTTGTTCCTTTTGGTACAGCGTATTCAACAGGTGCCGTTCCATCAAATGGTTCGATACGAACGATTGTTTTTGCTTTTGCATCTTCCAGTTCAACTGTTCCGTCAATTTCTGTCAACACGGCAGGGTTGCTTGGGCGACGAACTTCTAATAATTCGTTAACACGTGGCAAACCACCTGTGATGTCCCCTGTTCTTTTTGTTTGGACTGGGATTCTGGCCAAAACGTCACCGGTTGAAACGGTTGCACCGTTTTCAACATTGATAACAGAATACATAGGCAATAAGTATTCAGCCATTTTTTTATTCCCCAAAGACAATACTTTTGCATCTTTGCCAACCAATTTGATTGCAGGGTTCAATGATTTTTTGGAAACAGCTTTCCAGTTTGTTAATTTTCTTGTGATGATACCTGTTGTAGAGTCTAATTCTTCTTGGTAAGTAACATTTTCAATCAAATCATTAAAGGCAACAATACCATCGGCTTCTGCGATAATTGGCACAGAGTATGGATCCCATTCTGCAACCTTTGTTCCTTTTTCGACGTTATCACCATCGTTAACGATAAGCATCGAAGCATAAGGCAATTTTTGATTAAATAATTTTTCACCAGAATCATCAACAACTGTCAATTCACCATTTCTGGAAAGAACAACTATACGGCCGTCTTTATTTTTAACAGTTTTAACGTCTTCTAATTTTACTTTACCCGACACAGGTACTTCGATAAAGTGAGAGTCCGCACCACCAGATGCAACCCCACCGATGTGGAAAGTACGCAATGTCAACTGAGTTCCAGGTTCACCAACCGATTGTGCGGCGATAATACCAACAGCTTCGCCAACGTGTGCCAATGAGCTGCGTGACAAATCCATACCATAACATTTTGCACACAAGCCATCAGATTCACATGTCAACACTGAACGAACTTCTAAACTTGGTAATCCTGATTCATTGATTTTTTTCGCCAAAGCTTTTGTAACCAATTCATTTTTTGCAACAATCAATTCTTTTGTGATTGGATGTACAACATCTTGTGCAACGGTTCTACCTAATACGATATCACCCAATGCAACGGACAAAGTGCTTCCCTGATAAACAG
Organism: uncultured Muribaculaceae bacterium; assembly: GCA_964368045.1. Classification (GTDB taxonomy): domain Bacteria; phylum Pseudomonadota; class Alphaproteobacteria; order Rs-D84; family Rs-D84; genus CAUTNA01. Next base: position 3,646 of record CAYIZJ010000004.1, on the reverse strand, counting down.
GTTTTGCAACGATACATTCATTTGTACCACAATCGTGTTCTGTGATAATTGTGTTTTGTGCCAAAGACACCAAACGACGAGTCAAATATCCAGCGTCCGCTGTTTTCAAAGCCGTATCCGACATACCCTTACGAGCCCCGTGGGTTGAATTAAAGTATTCGGACATTGTCAAACCTTCTTTAAAGTTTGAAATAATCGGAACTTCGATAATTGAACCGTCTGGTTTTTGCATCATACCACGCATACCAGCAAGCTGTCTGATCTGATCTTTGGAACCACGAGCCCCAGATAACGCCATCATATGGATGGAATTCCAGTTGTCGCCTTCGGTTTTTTCCAAAGATGAATAAGCCAAGTCAGCCAATCTATCTGTTGTTTTTTGCCACAAGTCAATCAATTTATTATATCTTTCACCACGTGAAATCAAACCGTTTTGATATTGTTCTTCGATTTCGCCGGCTTGTTTTTCTGTTGCTGAAATAATTTCATCTTTTTCGGCTGGGATAACAACGTCATCAAATCCAATTGAAATACCAGATTTAGCAGCTTGTTCAAAACCGATGTTTTTCAAATTATCCGCCAATACAATCATAGCTTTGTCGCCACATCTTTCGTATGTAATAGACAACAATTCTTTGATAGCTTTGGAAGGCATAACTTTGTTAACCAAATCAAACGGCATATTATCGGATTTCGGTAACAATTCACCCAAAATCATACGACCTGCGGTTGTTTCATATCTGGAACCATTTACACGTGCGACAATCGGTGTGTGTAATGTGATTGATTTGTTTTCCAATGCAAGACGAACTTCTTCAATAGATACAAATCTTGGGGATTTTTCATCATGTTTTCCGTTAATCAAGGACACATAATAAACACCCAAAACCATGTCTTGTGTTGGAACAATCATAGGTTCACCAGATGCCGGAGACAAAACGTTATTTGATGCTAACATCAAAGTTCTGGCTTCTAATTGTGCTTCCAAGCTTATTGGAACATGAACCGCCATTTGGTCACCGTCAAAGTCCGCATTAAATCCGTTACAAACCAATGGGTGCAAACGGATTGCTTTATCTTCGATAAGTTTTGGTTCAAAGGCCAAGAATGACAATCTGTGCAAAGATGGAGCACGGTTCAACAATACAGGATGTTGATCGATTACTTTTTCCAAAATTTCCCAAATGATTTCTTCACCATTTTCAACCATTTTACGTGCTGTTCTGATGTTGTTTGCGTAATCGCCGGACATCAATTTAGAAAACACAAAAGG
>CAYIZJ010000004.1:0-2363 GCA_964368045.1 uncultured Muribaculaceae bacterium | reverse complement strand
CGATAACAGAACGTCCAGAATAATCAACACGTTTACCCAACATATTCATACGGAAACGTCCCGATTTACCACGCAATGAATCAGACAAAGATTTCAATGGTCTGCGATTTTGTGCCAACATTGGGCGGGCTTTGTGTTTGTTATCAAACAAAGAATCGACCGCTTCTTGTAACATACGTTTTTCATTACGAACGATAATTTCAGGTGCATGCATATCCATAAATTTTTTCAAACGATTGTTACGGATAATAACACGACGATACAAATCATTCAAATCAGACGCTGCGATATGACCTGCATCCAATGTTACCAAAGGTCGCATAGCAGGCGAAATCACAGGCAAAACATCTGGAATCATCCAAGTTGGGGATGAATTTGATTCCAAAAAGGATTCAACAATTTTCAAATGTTTAACGATACCTTTTCTTTTGATTTCAGATTTAGTTTCTTCTAATTCTGCGCGCAATCTTGTACGTTCGGCACCCATGTCCAAATTTGAAATAATTTCACGAACGCCTTCTGCACCGATACCAACCTGAAAAGCACCTTCGCCAAATTTTTCAATTGCTTTTTGGTAATCATCTTCGGACAAAACAGAATATTTTTTCAAATCTGTTAATCCAGGTTCTGATACGATATAAGCATCATAATAGATTACTTGTTCTAATTTTTTTTGTGGGATATTGTCCAACAATACAGCGATTTTTCCTTCTCTCATGAACCAAGTATGGGATACAGGCATAGCCAATTTAATATGCCCCATACGTTCACGACGAACAGACGAAGAACCAACTTCGACGCCACATCTTTCACAAATAACACCACGGAATTTAATACGTTTATATTTTCCACAAGCACATTCATAATCTTTTACAGGTCCAAAGATTTGTTGGCAAAACAACCCATCGGATTCTGGTTTTAACGAATGATAGTTTATGGTTTCTGGTTTTTTAACTTCACCATGAGACCAAGAAAGAATTTCTTCTGGCGATGCGATAGTAATACGCAAAGCATCGAACTGTTCTTTGGTTTCAATTTGTCCAAATATCTTCTGCAACATATTGGTCATTTGATTTTCCTTTTGTTTTATATCGACAACAGTCCCCCCAGTTAACCCAGAGGGATTTTATTTCTTATCTTAGTCCAGTTTTTTTGGTGTCATAGCCAACCCAAGCCCACGCAATTCACGTACAAGAACGTTAAATGCTTCTGGAACACTGGTTTGGATATCATTATTACCGGAAATAATAGATTCATACATTTTCAAACGGCCTGAAATATCGTCTGATTTAACAGTTAACATTTCACGCAATAGATGAGCGGCACCATGAGCCTGCAAAGCCCAAACTTCCATTTCACCTAATCTTTGACCACCGTTATGAGCCTTACCACCCAAAGGTTGACTTGTAACCAATGAATAGCCGCCAGTAGATCTTGCATGGATTTTTTCATCCACAAAGTGATGCAGTTTCATCATATACATAATTCCAACTGTAACATCACGTGCAAACGCTTCACCTGTCATACCGTCAAATAATTTGAACTGACCACTTTCAGGAAGTTTGGCCAATTTCAACATTTCACGAATGTCTTCTGGGGACGCACCATCAAATGTTGGGGTCGCCATCGGAACACCGTCACGCAATAATGCGGCCTGTGTTCTGACATCTGTGTCTGACATTTTTTCCAATTTTTCTGCTGTTTGTGGGCCATAAATTTTACCCATTTTAACACGCAAATCATCGGTCACAGCACGTTTTTGTTTAACTTCGTCCAAGACTTCGCCGATTTGTATACCCAAAGATCTAGCAGCCATACCAAGGTGAGTTTCCAAGACTTGACCGATGTTCATACGTGACGGCACACCCAATGGATTCAATACGATATCAACAGGAGTTCCGTCTTCTAAATACGGCATATCTTCGACTGGAACAACACGGGAAACGATACCTTTGTTTCCGTGGCGACCAGCCATTTTATCACCTGGTTGCAATTTCATTTTATGAGCGATATAAACTTTTACTTCTTTTAATACGCCTGCATTCAATGAATTGCTTTCGGTTGCTTTTGTTATTTCTGTATCAGCTTTTTCTTTTAACTGTTTTAATTTTTCGTTATGGATATCACGAAGTTCTTCAATTTTTGATTGAACAGTTTTATCATCGACTGTGATTTTTTTCATATCAGATGGACGGATTGCTTCGAAAACTTCTTTGTTCAGTTTTTTACCAACAAAAGGTTTCAAGCTGCCTGTGCCACCTGTTATCGAAGAATCTTTTGCCATTTGGAAGATTTGGTTCGCAAATCCTTTTTCAATAATAGCAGTTTCTTCATCACGTTCTTGATTGATTTTTTCAATTTTT
>CAYIZJ010000003.1:21443-35103 GCA_964368045.1 uncultured Muribaculaceae bacterium | reverse complement strand
GATGTTTTTATCATTGTTTGATATTCATATATTTTTAAATTGGGCAAACAATGTTTACGAATTTTTATTAAACATAGGAACACATATTGCAAGCCTACCTTATTCAATGATTCAAATGCCGACGATTTCTGGATTTGCTTTGTTTTGTTTCGTGTTCGGTTTTTTATGTTTGATTTTAATTAAAAACACAAATGATAATTATTTTACAAAATATGCAAATAAATATTTATTTATAATACTTGTTTTTATCGGATGTATATCAGTTCCATTATCAAAAACGCCTATATTTTATACAACCGCCGACAATGAATTGATTGCATATAAAAACCCAACAACGGGCGATTTGAATTTTAACAAATCCCGTTCGGCAAAGCATTATTTTGCTTTTGAAACGTGGAAGAAAATAAACTTTCAAAAAACCGACACACCAAACACCCGATTAAAGCATGATGATGGATTGTATATATTTGAAACGAAAAATTGGACGGCGGCATATATTCAAAAATTTATGCCTTTGATGGAAAACATAGAATCTTTGTGTGCGGACAAAGACATTGATTATATTATATCGTATTATACAGTCGAATCCGAAAAATGTTCCGAAAAACTGTTAAAAGGCGGGCTGGTGATTTATGAATCCGGGAAAATAAAATATAACAATTCAAATCGAATATGGCAGCAATAAATTATTATTCATAAAAAGCATTCATAAAATACAATCCCGAAGCCGGTGCGGTAATACCTGCGGCACATCTGGATTTGGCTTTTAATATATCGCTGACATCCATATCACGCCCCACCCCGATTTCAACCAGAGTTCCGACAATATTGCGGACCATATGATGTAAAAAAGATTTTGCCGCAACATTTATTTCAATATAATCGCCGTTTTGAATTATTTCCAATTTATCCAAAGTCTTATGCGGGCTTTTTGCCTGACAATCCGAACTGCGAAAGCTGGTAAAATCATGGTGACCGATGAACTTTTCAGCCTGAGCCTTCATTTTATCAATATCCAAAGTTCGTGGATACCACCAAACAAAATCTTTATCCAAAACGGTTGGTGTTTTTCGATTTAATATACGATATTGATAAGAACGACCAATACATGAAAATCTGGAATGAAATTCGTCATCAACTATTTCGGCGGCCAAAATGGATATCGGCTTTTTTTGTAAATAAAAATTCAAAGCCTTTACAATTGTGTCCCCGCTATAATCTTTATCCCCAACGTCTATGTCAAAATGCGCAACCATAGCCCGTGCATGAACACCAGCGTCCGTCCGTCCCGCTGAATAAACATCCGTAACCTGACCGCAAAAATCAAATACAGCCTTTTCCAACAATTCTTGGGCGGACATCCCGTCTTTGTTTTTTTGCCAGCCGATTAAAGTCGTGCCATTGTATTCAACAGTTATTTTATATCTTGTCATTATTATTCCCCGATATTGATAACGCCACGTTGACCGTTTACAAAGTCCAACCAGTTCATTTCATTTTTACCAGCCGGTTTAATTCGTAAAATATCCAACCCGCCATCATCTTTGATTTTTGTTTTAATAATACTGACATCAATTCCGTTTATTTTTGTTTTACCACCCACACTGCGAATTTGATTATGAATATCAATCGGGGATTTTTTCCAATCTATTATCATATCTTGTTTTGTGAATTTTTTTGTGTGTGAAATTTCGCCAATTTGTTTTTGTTTTGGATATGATTTCGGATCGGATAAAAATTCATTTAACATATCGGCGGACATCGTCGATATTTTTTCATTTAATGTATCCATATTATCATCCACAGATATATCCAAATCACGACACATATAAACATCCCCTGCATCGACTTCGTTTGCCAATTCCATCAAACAAATCCCTGTTTTTTCATCCCCATTAAATAATGCAGTTAAAACGGGTGATGGACCACGATATTTCGGCAACAATGATGGGTGAATATTTACATTCGGCGCCGAATTTAAAATATCGTCTTTTAATATAACCCCGTATGATGCCACAATTAAAAAATCAGGTTTAAAATTATAATCAGCTATTTTGTTGTATACGGCAAATCCCTTGGCATCCGCCCAAATATGCACAGGCGATTTTTGCAATTCCATTTTTCGTCCCGCAGGTTTTGGAGCCTTGGTAAAAACGGCCAATACTTCATGATTTTCGGACACCTTTTCAAAGGCTTTGATAACCCATGAATTTGTTCCCATTAAAACTACTTTCATTATCTTCTTCTTTTTACTTTTCGCATTAACATTTCACGTTTAACAGGGGATAAATAATCAATAAATAAAACACCATCCAAATGATCGATTTCATGTTGTGCAACACGTGCCAATAATCCTGTCATTTCTTCTTGGTGATTTTTATTATTTTCATCCATCCATTTAACTGTAATAGTTTCAGGGCGAACAACATTTGAAAACACCGGAAAATTTTGATTATTTAAAATAGATAAACACCCTTCTTCCATAACAATTGTTTCATCTGATTTTGAAATAATTTCAGGGTTAATCATTTTATATATTTTTTTTATTTCCGGATGCATCATAACGACAAATCGTTCCAAAATCCCAACCTGCGGTGCGGCCAAACCAACCCCGTCTTGTTGTTTCATTAAATCGACCATTTGATTTAAAACGGTTAACAGGTTTTCATTTATTTTATCAACTGGTTTACATATTTCACGTAATACCAAATCGCCGCAAAGTTTAATTTCCATCATTTTAATATTGCCTTCTTTTATAAAACTTATATAATGATTTAAACACGAGGAATACAATATGACAACTTTTATTTTACTATTATTGGTAATTATTATTATTTTATTAGTTTTTTTGGTCACCAAAAAGCAAACCGTTGATTTCAACCCAATCCGTGAAGACAATATTCGGCTTCGTGAAAAATTGGCAGAAAAATTAGGCATATTGACTCAGAACGCTATTGAATTAAAAAACATCAGCGGCGACATATCGAATTTCTAAGACATTTTGATGGGCAATAAACAAGCCCGTGGATCTTTTGGCGAAAGACAATTAGAAGACCTGATAATGGATGTTTTACCACCTGAAAGCTATGCTTTTCAAACAACTTTATCAACCGGTGTGCGTCCCGATTGCGTGATTAAGTTGCCGTATCCACCGGGGGATATGATAATCGACAGCAAATTCCCGTTGGAAAGCTATTCAAAAATTGGCCACGTTGAAGGTGCAAAAAAACAATTTGAATTGGATGTACGAAAACACATCGATGAAATCGCAGGCAAATATATAATCACAGGTGTCACAGCGGAATCGGCAATGATGTTCATCGCATCCGAATCCATATTTGAAACGCTGCATCGTGAATTTCCAGCAACAATTGATTATGCTGCCCGTAAAAAGGTCTTTATCGTATCACCTGCGACATTATGGGCATCATTAAATACAATTCGTTCGGTATTATCTGATATTAAAATTAAAAAGGTAGCAACTAAAATTAAAAAAGAATTGGATTCTTTGATTACAGATTTAACCCGTCTGTCGGAACGTGCCACCAAATTAGATTCGCATTTCAACCAAACATTAACCGATATGGAACAGTTGAAAATATCCGTGAACAAAGTAATCCCACGGGCGGAAAAATTAAAAGATATGGATTTCGGCGAAGATTAAAAAAAACGGTCAAATGACCGTTTTTTTTATTATACAGGTTTTGTTAATCGCATTCCCGTTATCGGATGAATCCAGACTTGTTCATTCGCCAACTTCATCAACGGCATATCAGATTTACTGTCCGAATACGAACGGATAAAATTATAATCGTAATTGTTTAACGCTGCCCATTTTTTTAATGCAACGACTTTGTTTTCGCCCCAACATGAAAATTTTAATTTCCACGGTTTTGTCGAATCTGTTTGCGATGTAATAATTGCATCAAACCCCATATCCTTTGCCAATTTTGGAACCAGATAATCTGTACCTGCGGATATAAGGATTACAATATTTCCTGCTTCTTTTTCGGCGGCAACCTGTTCTGCGGCCCAGCCAAATCTTTCCTGCTTATGTTGTTTAATAAATTTTGGGGCGAATTTTTTTACCATTTTTTGTGTTAAAAAGCATCGGCTTTTTTCACGCCACCAAAACCCAGACTTGTTAAACAAGCTGGCGATAAAAGCTGATAAAATAACAGGTGTAAAAAACCAAGGACGAATACTGTGACGAAAACAATATTTTCCAAATTGCATATTACAATCGTGTGCAGACAATGTTCCGTCAAAATCGAATACGACCAAATCGATTTTTTTTAGTTTTGTTTTTTTGTTTGTTTTTTGCATTTTTCTTCCTTTGAATTTAATTTATAATTTGATTATAAAAAAAATCTGGATATGAATCCAGATTTTATTTTTTATTGTTTTTTAACAAACTTTGTTCGCAGTCTTTCCAGACCAAAGAACAATGCAGGAGTCAAAACAAAAGTCCATATCAACGACGCAATCATACCCCCGATTATAACAGCCGCCATTGAAACCTTCATACCGTCCGATCCAAACATTTGTGGTAACATACCGGCGATAATCGCAATGGAAGTCATCAATATCATAGATTTTTTATCCACGATTTCTTCCCACAGTGCGGTTTTTGCATCCATCCCATCACGTATTTTATTAACGGTCGGTTCCAGTATCAAAATGTTATTATTAACAACCAATCCAACCAACATAATAATCGCCAACAATGCTGCGATATTAACGGTCGCACCGGTTAAAAACAACATAGTGAACACACCTGCGAACGAAGTAAATATAGATGTCGCAATTGTAAATGGGTGAACCCACGAATTTAAAATCGCCGCCAACAACATAAATGTCAATATAACCGCAAGTAAGAAGGTAGAGGCCATCTCTTGGTTTGTTTCTTCTTGGGTCTCGCTCATACCACCAAAGGTCGCACCGTATCCAAATTCCCAATTCATTTCATCAATTCTTTCTTGGATTTTTGCCTGAACAGGTCCGATGGTTGATTTACCGATATTGATGTTAATTTCTGTTATACGATTTTTATCTATACGGCTGATATTCGAGCTTGCCGGAACTTTTTCAACATCCCCCAGCTTTGACATAGAAACCAAACCTTTGTTAGAATTAACATAAATTAAATCGAACATATTTTCTGTTTGAAACGGTTCAGCGATTGATAAGATGATTGGGAATTCGTCCCCGTCTTCTTTGTATTTGTATTCGTCATTTCCAAACAAAGCAGTTCGCAAAGTCGCCCCAGCATACGCATTATTCACACCCCAAAAAGACATATTTTCAGAATCTGGAATAAATCGTGTTTCCAAAGGCGGGGTTTGCTGTTCGATAAATGCACTTTGGACTTCTGGTAATTCATTTATAACATCAATCAATGCCAAAGCATACTTCATTCGCAATTCGTCTGAATTTCCGGATACATTTAAAACCAAGTCTTCTAAACCACCACCGCCGGCGGCCTCGCCACCTTTGATTTGGATTTCAGCATCCGGAATATTCGCAAACAAAGGCAATATTTTTTGGGCAAAATCTTTATCCGAAATATTTCTATCCGAAACATCAACCAGATTGATTTTAACTTCGATATTTTGCAATCCTTGGTTTCCGATTTTCACCGATATATCTTTTACCTCGGGCAATTGTTTTGCGATATCTTCGATTTGTTTTGCAACATTTTCAGATTTTGCAAACGTTGAACCCATCGGGGTGCGAACCATCATATTTACTTCGCCGATGTCAGAGCTGGGTGAAAATTCATTTCCAACATATTTCATCAGCATTATGCTGCCGACAAAAATTCCCAAAGCCATCAAAATAACAGTTCCAGATTTTCTGTATTGAAAATCGAACCATTTTCTGTATTTTGGCATTTGATTTTCGGCCTCAATTTTTTTAACTTTGACAGGTTTCGATTTCGAAGGCTTTAACAACTTCGCAATCATCATAGGTGTTAATGTAAATGAAAACATCAGTGACAGCAAAGTTACATAAACAATCGTCAAACCAAATTGAATCATAAATTGTCCGGCAATTCCGCCCATAAATGCAAGCGGTAAAAACACAACAACGTTTGTTCCAACCCCAGCCAATATTGGCACGGTTACATTTTTTGTTCCGTCAATTGCGGCATCAATTTGATTTTTTCCTTTGCCCAGTTCTTTTAATGCGGATTCAATCAAAATAATCGCATTGGATATAAGCGTCCCCAAAACAGATGACATAGCCAGCAAAGTCATAGAATTCACCGTAAAGCCCGCCATTTCCATAAAGAAAAAACCCGCAACCATAGACGCCGGAATAACAACAGCGGCAACAATTGTTGAACGAATATTTTTTGTAAATACGAATAATATTATAACGGTGAATAACAATCCTAAAAATATACCGAACAAAGTCGAATTTGTTTCGTCTATAATTGAAATCGAACTGTCTGAAATAACTTGCATACTAGCATTTGGGAAATTGTTTTTTAAATCAGTTGTTAATTCCGGCAATTTTTTATGCAAGCTTTCTGAAATTTTAACAGCGTTACCGTCGGTTGCTTTGATTAACGACACGATAACAACTTTATCGCCTTGGAATCTTGCCCCCGTTTCAACATCACGGGCAGCGTCACGAATCCAAGCAATATCGAATAACGGGAAATTATTACCTTCCATTGTTGTGATACGCATATCATTTATGTCTTGGACGGATTCGAATTCTCCCATAAAGCGAACGTTCGAAGAATTCACATCTGATTCAATTTTACCCCCCGGAACATTCAAATTATTATTTCCCAGTGCGGACACAATATCCATCACAGCAACCCCACGGGCGGCCAATTGTTCTGGATCCATATCGATACGGATTGCCCTTTCTTCGCCGCCGAATACTTCAACGGATGCAACCCCTGAAATGCCGGTTAATTTGTTTGACAAAGTATCATCAACATATTGTTGCAAATCACGAAGACTTGCCCCCGTCAATGCGATGTCGATTACGGATTCTTCCAATGGGTTTAATTTTTCAACGACCGGCAATTCCATATCGTCTGGGAATTCGGAAATAATCGAATCCAGCTTTGTTTTAATTTCGGTCGCAGTATCATTAACATTAACGCCGATATTAAATTCAGCCATAACGAAACCGCCATTTTCAAAAGCGGATGAAGTAATTTTTTTCAAACCTGCAACTTCGCTCATCGCATCTTCGGCTTTTTTTATTACTTGTGATTCAATTTCGGCAGGTTCGGCCCCCGGATAAACAAAAGTCGCCGTAACCATCGGAAAGTCAATCGCAGGATCGGCTTCGATATTCATACGTGGATAAGACACAATACCCAACGCCACCCAAAACATAATAAACATAATAGTTGTAACGGGTCTTTTTATAAAAAATTCTAACATTTTATTTCTCTTTTAGTTATGAGGTTTATTTTTTTACATTTACTTTTTCGTTTTCGGAAACTTTGGAAAGAATCAAAATATCGCCATCTTGAATATCACCAGTTATCACGGCAAAATTTGCGTCTTTGGAAATAACAAAGACTTGTTTTTTTGACGCCAAACCATTTTCAACAACAAAAATATGGTCATCAAAAACAGAATTGACAGGAACGAAAAATCCGGTTAATTCTTTTTGCGCATAATTTAATCCATCTTTGACACCGACCGTTTTAACAATATGCATTCCTGTATCCAAATCGATAGTTTTATTTACTTGGACGATTTTTCCATCGCCTATTTTTTCACCCGATTCAAACAAATCTATTCTGGAACCGGAAACCAATCCCGTATTATCCAATACATATAACGGGGTTTTTAAAACGTCTGTTTTATTTTCCAAAATTACAACATCGATCGGAATTCCTGTTTCGATTTCGACCCGTTGGGAATTATATATATATCGTTTGCTTTCCGCCGCAACTGATACAAATCGATATACAAACCATCCCATCAATAAAATTGCAATCGCAATATATCCGTATTTTTTCATTTTGTTATTCATCATTTATTCCTTGTTAATTTTTTTTATTTCAGCAATTTTTGAATTTGGGCGGCCGACATAAGCAAATTATATCTTGCATTCAACAAAGATACATCAATTTGTGTCAAAGCCGTTGAAACTTCGGACAATTCAACAGCGGATGTTTGCCCTGCTGTAAATCGGTCTTGGGACAAATCGTAACTTTTCCGAGCCAAATTTTTTGCATTTTCCAAATCAGCCAACATACCACGCAAATGATCGTATTTTTTTAATGCTGTGTTATATTCTTCGCCGATTGTTTTTTTGGATTTTATCAGTTCTTGGTTTGCGATTTCAGCGTTCATAGCTTCCATTGTTGCATTTGCAGACGCCAATCCACCATCAAACAAAGGCACCGACAACCCCAATCCAACAGTTGCACTTTGGGAACCGGAACGTTCAAAAACATTTAAATCATTATTAAAAGCATTGTATCCATAGCTGGCAGTTGCAGCCAGGGACGGATATCTTTGTGCCATTTTTGCTTTTGCATTTGCTTCATACATTTTGATTTCTTCTTCCAGCACATCCCATTGTGGGTTTTCTTGTAATTTTGTTGGGACATTTAATTCTTCGAATTTTTTTGGCATATTTTCGGTTAATACAACAGTTTCTGCATCATCGATTCCTGCAAAGATTTTTAACATTCTGTACGCTGTATCACGGTTAAATTTTGCATCTGACAGATTGATTTCTTTGGTTGCGATATCGGATTCGATTTTAACCAAGTTCGAACGTTGTGCCCGCCCTGCTGCGGTTAATTTTTTTCGTGCGGACTTTGCATCATTTAACGAAGTTTGATAAATATCAACAATTGCGTCTGTCATTTTTGCCGTCCAATATAAATTTGCGGCTGCATATTTAATTTCACGGGTTGCGATATCCAATCCGGATTCAGACATTTTAACAGCGGACTTCATAGAATCGACCGCATTTCCGATTTTTCCAAAAGTATAAATCGGCTGTGTAAAGTCCACGCTTGCCGACAACATATTTGTTGGCATTGAAAACCCATCCGGCAAAATACCCGCCATGGACGAAGGTATAACATCACCGCCCGAATGGAATGGTCTTTCAACATTTATTAAATTGGTATAACCGACCGTGCCGTTTATTTGAAACCAGCGGCTGGAATTTGCCGCATCCAAACCGGCCTGGGCTTTTTGAAAATTAAATTGTGCTGATTTTAAATCTTCGGATTCGTTTACAATCATTTCGATTGCTTGGTTAATTGTGATATCTACCGCCGATGCACTTTGGCAAATAACCGCACCGAACAATGCAGCAGTTATCATTTTAATTTTGTTCATTTTTTGACTCCATTTTTTTAAGAATTTCATTTGTTACTTTCATACATTCAATTAACTTTTCTTCGTCCTGTTTTGATAAAGTTTTAAAAATTTCATTTATATGTTCTTTAAAAACTTCCAAAGCCTTTTTTGCCAAGACTTTTCCAGAATCAGTTACGCTGTACCATGTATTTCTGCGATCAGTTTCATCGACATTTCGCATAACCAGACCGTCTTTTTCCAGCCCCCGAAAACAAGAACACAAATTCGAAGTCGCAATACCTTCACGGTTTGCAATATCTTTTAATCGTGCACGTCCCCCCAGATGCAAGCGAACCAAAACGGATAAATGCAATCTGGAATACCCATCTATTTTTTTATTTTTAACCTGTATTCTGTCGGCCAACTTATCACGGATTACGATGTTTTCCTGAATTAAATCTATGATTTCTTTTTTCATGTTTCACCTTTAAATCGTTATAAAACCAAATCATTATTATTTATAATTAATTTAAAGTCAAGAAGAAAATAAAAAAAAATAAAAAAATATGATTCCTTGGTTTTCAAAAACAATTATCTATTGTTTTTTTTAAACAAGCGCACGGATTGTAATTCCCACCAATAAATTGGTGGGCCCCTTTCGACTCGCAACCGCTCGAACTTCGTTTCACTCGTTCTTGCGGGCTATCATCCCGAACCGATGGTTCTTATCTTGGTCCACAGAAAATAAAAAAATCCACCTTGCGGTGGATTTGTTTATTTTGGTTGGGACGCACGGATTCGAACCATGATAAAGAGAACCAAAAACTCTTGTCCTACCATTAGACGACATCCCAAAAACATCGGTATTATATACTATTTTTTTTACTTTGCAATAATAAAATTTTTAAAAAAGGCTTTTTTTTGAATTGCTGCGATATGACACCTGTCCTATAATAAAGGTCTAAGGCTGGGAAATTCCCAGAAATAAAACAAATTATCAAAGAAAGGATTTGATATGAAAAAAATTTTACCTATTATTGCACTGTTGGGTCTTGCGGCCTGTGGTGGTGGCGGCGGCGGAAGCAGTTCCCCAGTGACCCCAATAACCCCAAACATTGAAACAAATGCGGCAAACAGCCAAATTTCATCTATGTATGCGGCCGTGAACAATTCTGCGGCACGTGCGGCATACGTGCTTACAACAAATCGCACAGATTTGCATAACGCATCCCAAGAAGCCATCACAGCGGCCTTTGACGAAGCAGAAGCCTTTAGACAAACATTAAACGATTCTGCAACCCGCCTTGATATTATTACAGATTTGGCAACCAATGACCCAGAAAAACTTACCAGAATTATGGATTTAATCGGCATTACTGATATCCCAACAGATGCCGCATCTGCATCTTCTTTCGCGACCAAAATGGTTCATGTTCGGGCTGATTACGGTACTATCAAAGGATATAAATTAGACACTGTTAATTTTACAACAGATATGGGAAAAACTAATGACGCGATTTTCAATTTCATCGTGGATGAAACCGGCGAAATCACTGCTATGAAATACAGAGGATCTGGCGCAACTGAAATGGCAAGAATAGATCACGAAAATGGTAACCGGTTCGATAACGGACTTGCAATAGGTGACCTAATGCTTACATCCGAAGGTAAAAAATTGGGTTTGAAATATGCCGATTTCGGAAAAATCACCGTAGCCAAATTTACAACTGGGCCACAACCATTTGAAGATCGCGATCTATACCGTGGTGGTTATGATATGGCTCAGGTTGAATTGGCAAATGCTGATAAAGGTAAAACATTTACCGGAACCGCCACAGGATACGTTCATACAACGGGCGGAACCCCAGATGGTGAATATGCATATTTGAACGGTACCGCAACATTAACAATTGATGCAAATGATCATAAAAAACAAACCTTGGCTATGGAATTTGACAATTGGAATGATGCAACATTCGTGAATGACAATGGCACAGTTACAGCATCCTATGAAAACACTGTTGGTAAAAATGTAAACAATGGGATACATATGCTGGGTGCCGATATATCAGGCCAAGGGCGTACGATAACAAACGCCGGCACCGCAAAAATGGATTTAGATTACTATGGTGTGGTCAAAGCATCTGAATTTGTTGGAATGGTTGAACATGTTCGTCAATTCGCAGAACATGATGATGCAGCAGACTTATCAACAACAACATTCCGTGCCGTTGTTGGTGGAACAAAACAATAATATATTTATTATTAAAAATAAAAAGTCGGATGAAAATTCCGACTTTTTTTGTACCCCTTGAAAACATACCTTTTTTAAGGTATAATATCCTATGATTACAAGAGGGATTTTTTCATGCGAAATCTATTTATGCTATTCGCTGTTTTATGTGTGACGGCATGCGTTGTGCCAAATATGGGCGGAAACGCAGTGGGTGGCTTTGGCGATGGAAACCATACGGTCAGCGGTGGCGGAAATACAGGTGGTGGTGACACCGGTGGTGGCGACACTGGCGGAGATACTGGCGGAGATACCGGTGGTGACAAACCAGACACACCAAATCCAGACGTTTTGATTTCACCAATCGAATCGATTAACGATTTGACTGCGATATATGCGACAACAAATAATTCGTATGAACGTTCTGCTTTTATTCTTGGCACTGAACGAACAGATTTGCATAACGCAACCCAACAAGAATTAAACAATGAATTTCAACGACTGCTTAATTTTTTAAACACCACAACATGGGAAGACTTTTCCGAAACCGCACCAGAAGATCAAAAATATGAAAAATTAGAAGAACTTAATCATTATCTGAAGTTTACGCATCATTCCAGAGTCGACGATTTAACTAATGAAATTAAATGGGACTTATTAAAAACCGAATTGATGGAAATTTATAATAAATTCGGAATCTATAAATTATACCAATTCGAAGACATCGTATTTGATACAACTTTGAATACTAATCCAATAATGCAATTGCATGTGGATGCTTTGGGGATAATCGAAAGTGCAACAGTTGGAATAACATTATATGAAAGATATGGATCAGATCCACAAATATTTAAAAACAGTCTGACTACATTACGAATAGTTTCCAGCGGAAAAGATGAAAATTTAAGATATTCCGATTTTGGCCATATACAAGATGAAATATATGAACCCAGCGGTCTGGAACACCATATGACAAATGCATCCATCGTTTATGCAGGTGGACATCAGGGTAAAAAAATCAACCTTGGCGATTTGGACAAAGGTGCGGTATTTCACGGCAGTGCAATCGGCGATATTAAAAGTGGAATTGATAATAAAAATGAATTTAATGGCTCTAAAACTGCCTATCATTATCAAGAATTACGTGGGGACGCAACACTTACCATTGACGCAAACGATCATAATAAACAAACTTTGGTTATGGAATTTGACAACTGGTATGATGTAACATTTGTAAACGATAACGGGATTATATCAACGTTTTATGATGCAAAAAATATGTCCATCCCAACCAAAACAATAATGAAAAGTAATGACGAAAAAAACGTCCAATCCGAAAACAAGACTTGGGACGTCGGTTTTTATGGCGAAGGCACACCGTCCGAATTCACAGGGATTGTATCGGAAACCGTAACATCCCAAGACTTTATGTCGGGCGGCGACGGTTATCAATCAACAACCGAATTTCAGGCGGGTGTTGGCGGAACAAAGCAACCATAATAAAATAAAAAGCCGGATAAAATTTCCGGCTTTTTTTTATGAATTACATCCTTGAAAATATATATTTTTCATATATAATTTATTTTATGAAAAAAATGATTTTATTCCTTTTTATTGCAATCTTTATCCCCGTTGCGGGAATGGCTAATTCAAACGACAACACAGACAATCAAAATAATACTGAAAAAACTATGTCTGCGGCCGAAGTTTTGCAACTGGCGGGATATCTTTTTGATATCGGCGATTATGAAAAGGCAACAAATATTTTGACTTCGGTGCCGCCTTTGGGTGGTGGTGCATTGGAAATTGAACGCTGGTTTTTGCTGGGACAAATCGCCAGCCGTCAGGGCGAATTAGATACCGCAATCGAAATTTATAAAAAGATTTTGGATGATCAACCAGAACTTGCCCGCATTCGTTTCGAACTGGCGGTATGTTATCTTAAAAAAGAACAATGGTATCGGGCGGATTATCATCTGCGTCTTGCTATGGCTGCACCGGATTTACCGGATGACGTATTAAAAATGATGTATTATTACAGATATATCATTCGCCAAAATAAATCTTGGAACGCTTGGTTTAATTTCGGTCTGGTGCCGGATTCAAACATAAATCAGGGAACAGG
>CAYIZJ010000003.1:18956-21343 GCA_964368045.1 uncultured Muribaculaceae bacterium | reverse complement strand
ACGGGACTTAGTTTGCAAACCGGCGGCGATTGGGAATTTAAAATGGATGATGAAAATTGGCGTTGGAAATCGGACGTTGGAATATACACAACATTGTATGACAAATCCGAATATGACGATTTATTATTGATGACCAGCACCGGCCCCCGTTATGTGTGGAATGATGGGGACATCTGGGTTGCAGGTACGGCCAGCCGTCGTTGGTACGGATGGGATGAATACAATTGGTCGGGTGGATTAAAGACGGCGTTAAACTATGACTTTACCCGTAAAGTATCGGGCGGTTTTAACCTTTCATGGGCAAATAATGTTTATGATGAATATGATTTTTTAAACGGAAATACATATGCAATTGATACACGGCTTTTTTATTCAATCGATTCTGTTAAATATATAAATTTGCGATTGGGATTAACCCGTGAAGAAACAAATAATGCAGGATATTCAAATTATCGTCCAACGGTGTCCGTTGGATATGGTATGGAATTGCTGTACGGTTTCAGCACATATATCGGTGCCGATTTTTACTGGTATATATATGATGACGAACGCAGCGAATTAAAAGATATGGATCATCGCGACATCCAAGAAAGAAGTTATTCCCAAGTATATTCAATATCATTATCAAACAATAAATTTGATATTTTTGATTTTTTGCCGGTTGTGACGGCGTCATATACACAACGTGATTCAAATGTTCCACGCAAAGTGTATGATAAATTTGATATATCATTTACCATGCGACAAAAATTTTAAGAATATGTACCTGTTGTAATCTGTAAAAGTTTTTGCAATAATTAAAATATCGGGAATTAAATTTATTTTTAATTCCCGATATTTTATTGATTATATGACATTATTTTTAATCCACAAAGCCTAACATGACATCTGCGATTGGAAAATTTTTTTATTTCGAAAAATTTACTTTTTTCTTTGTGTTTTTTTCGTATTGCTTTTGCATTATTTTTTTCCATCTTTGTAATTCTGTCGCCATCCGAATCATCATAATCCAACAAAACCTTTTCGATGAACATTGGGGTATAATCACGGGTATACCGAATTATCAAATCCCAATCAACCAAACGTTTCAAACTTTCATCAAAACCGCCCAATTTTTTATATAAATTTTTATGGTGCACAAACACGCCCAAGTCAATATAATTGCCGTACAGCAGATATTCACGATCAAAATTATACCCCACTATTCCGCCCGATATTCTTTTTTGTAATTGCGCATAAAACAACTGATTGTCATTTTTCGAAATTGCATTTGCAAACGTCTTTAAAAAATCGGAATGCACGACATTATCAGAATCGATATATGCAATCCACGGATTTTTTGCCGCAGCCAAACCACGGTTTCTTGCTTTGCATACACCTTGTTTTTTCGCCTTTATATATCGTATTTGTTTTTTTGCGATTTGTTTTGAATATTTATTTTTTATAATTTCACCCGTTCCATCAGTTGATCCGTCATCTATGATAATCAATTCGAAATTTTTAAACGTTTGTTTTAATACGGAATCAATGGCATCTGTGATACATCTGGCACGATTATAAGTCGGCAAAATTATCGAAAATTTTATATTTTTTGCTGTCATAAAAACACCTTTGTTGGAATAATTTCCTATTACGCAAAAGGATAGTATATTATTTTTATAATTTCAAGCCTTGTAATTTTTAAAACCGGCATTATATTTTTTATACAAAGCAGGAAATACACATCCCGCTTTTTTTGTTGCCCGCCGTTGCGGGTTTTTTTTATATAAAAATCTAAGGAGAAATCAAAATATGAGTCGACAAATACAACTTCGTCGTGGCACAACAGCCCAGCACGAAAACTTTACCGGTGCAATAGGTGAAGTGACTTTTGACACAGATAAAAAAACACTTCGGGTACACGATGGACAAACCATTGGTGGTATCGAAGTAGGGAAAATAAATGAAGAATTATTAAATATAGACAAAGATGCAATAATGGAATACGGACAACCGGATTATTTTAACAGCATAGAAATCACAAACGAAATAAATGCAACAACTCAAAATAATCCTTATACAATTTCAAAAAATTGCATTTTAATATGTTATTCGGAAATGACCGCTCATTTGCGAGTTTTTAACACAAACTCTTCTTTTATTTTAACAAAAGGCACAATATCACAAGCACAAGTGTCAAAAAATGAAAAAGTATTCAAAGTAAATGGGGTTTTTGACGCTGTTCATATGGTCCCGTTAAAAGGAGAAATATAATATGTTAAAAAGAATAAAAATATTAAACCCAGACACAAACCAAGTCTTGGTAATGTCCGAAAATTCAAATCAAAATTGGGCATCGCAAAATGGTTACAGCAATGATTTACATGATGTTGATATTGCATATGATG
>CAYIZJ010000003.1:0-18946 GCA_964368045.1 uncultured Muribaculaceae bacterium | reverse complement strand
CCACAAAAACCAGAACCAACATATATTGAAAAAAGAATATCTGAATATCCAGAAATTACGGAACAGTTAGATATGATGTATCACGATTTTGAAAATTGGAAAAAAGTCATTTCAGATATAAAAGCAAAATATCCAAAACAATAAAAAATCAGGGCGATTTTTTCGCCCTGTTTTCAAAAATTAACTATCCAAAATATTTTTTGCACGTTTTAACAAATCGATTGCCTGATTCATATCATCGGACTTTGTAAACAAAGCATTTGGTTCAGGCTTTGTTTTTGCCACAGGCTTTACGATTTCAATATCGGCAATTTGCGTTATATCTTTTTCTTTCAAAAGCTTTTTAACACCAGCGATTGTCATTCCACGATTGTATAACAAATCTTTGACTGCATTTATAATTGAAACTGTATCACCACGATAATAACGACGACCGCCCGCACCAGTTGTTGGTTTAATAACGGTTGGAAATTGTTTTTCCCAATATCGCAAGGTATATGCAGGAACATCCAATTTTTTCGAAACATCGTTTATGGATAAAAAATATTCTTCTGTCATATATCAATCCTTATGATTTTGCAAAAGTGGATTATTCCACTTCTGCATTTTCAATTGATGTGTCGGCTGTTGATGATTCAACAACAGTTTCAGCAGCAACTTCGACAGTTGTTTCAACTGTTTCGTCAGCTGTTGAATCAGTTACGTCATCTTCGGATTCTTCTTCACGAGCAATTGCGGCTGTTGATACAACTTTTTCGTTTTCGGCTGTTCTGAACAGTGTCACGCCAGCGGTACTGCGACCTGCGATACGAACGTCGCCAACAGGTGTACGGATGATTTTACCGCCATCTGTTACCATCATAACATCTTGGTCATTTAATATCGGGAACGATCCAGCAACAGCAGTATTTTTTCCACCCAATTTAATATTGGTAAATCCACCACCGCCACGATGTGTCAAACGATATTCATAAGAACTGGTTCTTTTACCAAATCCGTTTTCAGAAATAGTCAGGATAAATTCTTCGGCTGCTGCCATCTGTGCCATTTTTGCATCATCCAATACCAAGTTTGTTGTTTCTTCCATTTCTTCGTTTGAAACTTCTTCTTCGACCCCAGATTCAGCACGACGTAATGCACGGCTTTGTTTGATATAAGCACTGCGAACGGACGAATCTTCTTCGCCATGATTTAACATAGACATTCCGATGATGTAATCGTCTTCTTTTAATTTCAATCCACGAACACCTGTTGAATTACGCCCTGCGAAAACACGAATTTCTGGCACAGGGAATCTGATACAACGACCACGATATGTTGACAAGAAAACGTCTTGGTTTTCGGAACATGGCAACACAGAAATCAAAGAATCGCCTTCGTCCAATTTCATAGCAATTTTACCATTTGCTCGGATGCTTTCGAAATCAGATGTTTTGTTACGACGAACAGTTCCGCTTTTGGTTGCAAACATCAGATAGTTATTTTTATCTTCTGGTTCTGGCAATATTGCGGTGATTGATTCGCCTTCTGATAATGGCAGCAAGTTAACCAATGGACGCCCCTTTGCTGCTGCGGCGGCTTCTGGTAATTTATAAGTTTTTAATTTGTAACACATACCATGGCTTGAAAAGAACAACAAAGGTGTATGAGTATTCGCAACAAAGACTTGAACTACATAGTCATCTTCTTTGGTTGTCATAGCATTACGCCCTTTGCCCCCACGTTTTTGTGCACGATAAGTATCCAATGCAACACGTTTGATATAACCTGTGTTTGAAACTGTTATAACCATATCTTCACGAGCAATCAAATCTTCGATATCGATATCGATTTCCGCATCCGAAATTACAGTACGACGTGGGCCCGCCCAGTTATCACGAACCTCTATCGTTTCGGTGCGAATGATATCTGTGATTCTTTGTGCGCTGCCTAAAATTTCCAACAATCCTTTGATTACGCCACCCAAATCGGTCAAATCACGGTGAATTTTTTCACGTTCCAATCCGGTCAAGCGGTGTAATTGTAATTCCAAAATTGCACGAGCTTGTTCTTCGGACATATAAAACATACCGTCTTTGTATTCTGTGTTTGGATCGTCAATCAATTGGATATAGCTTTCGATATCTGATGCCTTCCATCCACGAGCAACCAAAGCATTTCGTGCAATTTCAGGGGATTGAGACGATTTAATCAAAGCAATAATTTCATCCAAATTACCAACAGCCACAGATAAACCCAACAAAGTATGAGCACGGTTTCTGGCCTTGTTCAATTCGAATATAGTTCTGCGGCGGATAACTTCACCACGGAATTCGATAAAAGAATCCAAAACAGAACGAACATTAAATAACATCGGACGACCACGATTCAAAGCCATCATATTAACAGGGAAACTTGTCTGCATATCTGTGTATTGGAACAAGTGATTTAATACGACTTCGGCAATAGCATCACGTTTTAATTCGATAACAACACGCAAACCTTCCTTGGAAGATTCGTCACGGATTTCTGAAATACCTTCGATTCTTTTGTCTTTGATAAGTTCCGCAATTTTGATAATCAATTGTGCTTTGTTAACTTGATATGGGATTTCATCAACAACGATACCTTCGTGATCACGGAAAGTTTCAAAATGTGTTTTTGCACGAACGATAACTGAACCACGGCCTGTTGTATGTGCTTTATAAGCCGCAGTACGACCCATCATAATACCACCAGTTGGGAAATCTGGTCCTTGGATTATTCCAAACAATTCATCATCGGATAAATCTTTGTTATCCAAAACAGCCAATACACCATTACATACTTCGCCTAAATTATATGTTGGAACATTCGTTGCCATACCAACCGCAATACCCGCACCACCGTTAATCAAAAAGTTCGGAAACTTCGCCGGCAAAACTTGCGGTTCTTTCAAAGTTCCGTCAAAGTTCGGCATCCAGTCAATAGTATCTTTGTCCAAATCGTCCATCAATGACGCACCTAATTTGGAAAGTCTGGCTTCGGTATAACGCATAGCCGCAGGTTTATCACCGTCACGGGAACCAAAGTTACCCTGTCCCTGAACCAACATTTCGCCCATCGAAAAGTCCTGTGCCATACGAGCCATCGCTTCGTAAATAGAACTGTCCCCGTGCGGATGGTATTTACCCATCACGTCCCCAACAATACGAGCCGATTTAACAGTTGGCTTTGTACTAGGGGCAACATCGTTCATAACATACATAATACGACGATGAACAGGCTTACATCCGTCACGAACGTCCGGCAAAGCACGGTCAACAATTACGGACATCGCATAGTCCAAAAAGCTTGTTCTCATTTCAAATTCCAACGAACTGGTTGGGACTTTTACTTCATTTATTTCATTTGTGTTATTGTTTTCTGACATAGATAACTTTCCTTCGTTTTTTTACACCTGAACGATAGCAAAAAATTACAGCTTCGCCAAGCGAAAAATCACAAAAAACGACATTATTTTTCCCCCACAAAAAGACTTGACAAAAACTGTTATTATGCTATATTTTTTGTATAACGAAATTAAAAAAGGTTTAAATTATGACGCTTGCACTATGGAATGTGTTTTACAGATTATTCATTTTCTTTCTGATAATGGAAGGAATGAAAAAGCTGGGGTTGATATCTGAAAAGTCAAAATAATAAAAAAACAAAAAAAAACTTGCATTCTGATTATTTATATGCTTTAATTCACGAACATAAGAGGATTTAATTATGGCAACAAAAAGAACTTATCAACCTTCCAATACTCGTCGTGTTCGCACACACGGGTTCCGTGCAAGAATGGAAACCAAAGGTGGACGTGACGTATTAAACCGTCGTCGTGCCGAAGGACGCAAACGCGTTTCTGTTTCTGCCGCCAGATAATATATGGTTGAAGATATTAAAAATTCCCCAATTGGGGAATTTTTTTTATGAAAAAAACCGACATATTGTCGGCTTTTTTTTAATTTGCTTCCCATTCACAAACAACGGATGCGTTTGCACCGCCATTCGAAGATATTTTATGATGGGTTGTATTACCGTCAATTTTTAAACCAACATCAACACTTGGTACATCATATGATATTTCTTTTTTGAAATTCAAATCAATTCTTTTTAATTTATGGACATTCCTAAAATCAAAACCAACGCTTTCGGTCGCCCAAACAGCATAAACCGCATTATTTATATGCTGATTCACATCAACATCATCATAACGGCATTTAAATGTTAAAACTTTATCTGCATCAAAATCTTCAAATTTATCAAAAGTTTTATCATACGCACGTGGCAAAGATTCTGGCAACACAGGTAAAACATCCACCAATTTCAATGGACGACGACTTTGCATATCAATCAAAATCCATTGGGACGTTGCACGAACCAATAATTCATCATCAGATGTTCTGATTTCAAAATCACGGGTGGCTTTTAATCCGCCAAAATCACATGGCCAGGTCGATAAAAACAATTCTTGGTTTTCATTCGGCATTTTTATAATATCGACCAAATAATGAGTAACAACCCAGGCCAGATTTTTTTCGATACAAAATGTCCGACCTAACCCCAATTTTTCGGCATGTATATCGGCCAAGCTTTGGAATTCATTCATCAAAGTAATCGGACGCATCAAACCATATCTGTCGGTTTGAAATGTTTTTAAAAATTTTGTGACGGTATGCTTTTTTATATTCATTCTTAATCTCTTATCACTGGCGTCCAATTGGATGAATCAATATTTTGCAATTGTTTTGGCAGCTCAGATTTTTGCATAACATTCCAAGTTTGTGTACGACCAAAAGGCCCAATTTTCCCACGTACACGTAATTTATCCGCCTCGCCCTCTTCTTGCCAAATAACGGATGAATATACTTTACCATTTTTTGGATCCATAATATCGCCGTCTTCGTATCTGTTGTCATCCGCATCCCATTCCATATCCCAGATAATATCAATACCTGCCATTTTTGGGTTTCCTTCGACTTCCGTAGCGACACGAACAGGATTTAACAAAGTTTCAGAAATAGTCCCGTCTTCGCCATACAAAGCCAACAATCGTGCAGCCAATTCAGTATCGTCACCATCGGTATATTCGTATAAATGCACAATTGATTTTGGTTTATTTGTTTTATCATCAATTGTTTGATAAAACCCTGTAAAAGGCATAGCAGCCCCCGCAATTGATGGGACCATTAAAAACAAACCCAGTATAAAACCTAATTTTAAATTATTCATAATTCATCTCCTTGATTTTTTCAAATTGAACACTATTCACAATACACACAAATAAGATAAAAATCAAGAATACTTTCAAATATTATATTGCATTAACCGCACGGCAAAACACAATACCACAAACTGATTTTGCACCGCATTTTTTCAATACTTTATTTAATTCGGCAAATGTCGCCCCTGTTGTCATAACGTCATCAACAATTAAAACATTTTTATCTTTGAATGAATTTTTATTTACAACTGTAAAAACACCACGTATATTTTTCCGTCTTTCTTTGAAATTTTTATGCCCCATATCTTTTCTGTGTTGTCGAACAATACCATCATATTCTATTTTCACGCCAAAATGTTTTGCAATAGGCCGTGCCAGAACGCCTGCCTGATTATAACCTCGCTTCCAAATTCTGCGGCGGGATAATGGGACGGGTAAAACCACATCAAAATCCGTTTGTAAATCAGACACAGAATTTATCATGGCACTTGTCATAATATTTTTATATTTTAATTTCGCACAATGTTTAAAAGGCAACATAATATTTTTTGAAAAATCATCATAAACACATGCTGCCCTGATTTTATCCAGTTCGTTTTCACCGGCCGCACATATCGGGCATAATAATTTCGATTCTATATCAATGTTTGCAGGAAAAGGATAGCCGCAAATGTCACATTTTTGATTTGAAATCCAATTAAATTGGCTCCAACAATCGTGACACATTTGGCCATTTTCAAAAACATGGGTATTACAAATACTGCATACGGGCGGAAATACAAAGTCCAAAAACTTTGCGACATTATAATTTATCAGGGCAATAAATTTACCAAGCCATACTTTTATAAGTTTTGCTGTCAACGGAATCACCAAAGATGTCTTTTTTTTGTTTGGTTAAACTTTCATAAACATCCGAAGATATCACACGTAAAACAAAGCTATCGTCATCTCTTCTGGATAAACTTGGCATAATTTTTTGTTCCGACACACCTGTGTCTTCCAACACTTGTTCTATTATCGCCAATCTTTTGGCTGCCATTTTTCTGCTGTCCGAAGTATGCGTCACAGATTGCGGCATAAATATTTGGATTGCTCTTTTTGGATTTTTTGCGACAATCGTTGCATATTCGCTTAACAAATTATAATTATCACGGGAAAGCGATGAATCATCACCCAAAAAAGTTATTTTAATTTCCAACGGACGAACACCTGCATCGGATTCAGACAAATCGGTCGAAGCAGTAAATCCTTCTTCGTTTGATACAGCATCGCTGATTACATCAAATTTGTCGTCGACTTTATATGCGGACAGGTGTTTGTTTTCCGACATATATGTTCGTTTAAACGCCTTTTTCAATTCGGTCGGAGACATTTTAACAAATTCATCTGTTGGGTTATTGAATATTGGTTTATAAGTTTTAACAGGCATCGGCTTTTCAACATCTTCGACAACCATACGGTTAATTTTTACTTCACTTTCTTTTCTTTTTTCAACGATTTGTTTATTTAAATCAGTCGCTGTACGAACCACCGGCACAGATTCAAAACGTACCCTGTCGTTTACTTCACGATTTTGTGCGAATTTTTGTTCCGATATTTCTTTTTCCTGTTTTGCTTCGACCATTTTGTTGATTTGAGCCGACACAACTTCTGGGTTGTATTTTGGTCTATTGTTTACGGTTCTGTTCGAAGTAATTTGAATTGGGTCCAAACTTTCTTCTGGTAATAAAAAGTCAACGTCTTCGCTGCTTTTTGCCCACAAATCGCCACGTGGTTTTTTTGGGATAAGCAAATCGTCGGTTTGAAATTCTTCTTTTTCGATTTGAACTGTTTTTGTTTTAACAACCACAGGTTCGAAAACAACATCTTCGATTTGTGTTGTTTTTGTTTTTTTATCTATCATTAAAATCGGTTCACCAAATTCGGCACGTGCAGAAACAGCAGCCGAAGATACATTAACAACCGGCAAAGAACCCACTGCAAACGCAGGGATTACCGCAAATAACGATAAAATAGATATAGCAATATTACGCATAAAAAACCTTTCCTTAACGTTATCTTAGAACAAAAGGCAAAATCTATGCAAGCACAAAAGTTATAAAGCTTTATTTTTTTAAAGTTTTTTTAATTTGGGAAATTATTTTATTCGTTGCATCGTTTTTAACATAGGCCTTTTCAGACATTTTCTTTAATCTGGCCGGATTTGAAAAAAGCTCGTTTAATTTATTCAATACGATTTTTGTATTAAAATTACTTTGTTCGATAACAATTCCGCCGCCGTTTTTTTCAAAAGCTTTTGCATTTGCGGCCTGATCGGGATTTATACCCAACGGCACCAATACCGCACCACGACCAATTGTTTGCAATTCTACAATTGTGCTGGCACCGCTGCGACCGACAATTAAATCCGCCCCTGCGATTACATCCGCCATATCATTAACAAAAGATAAAACATTTGCCTTTATTTTATTTGCGGAATAAAACTTTTGCAATTTTTTGACATTTTCAGGTCTGGTTTGATGAGTTACAAATATTTTTTTATTTTTCATATTTAAAATCACATCCGGCATAATATCGTCCAAAACGGTTGCCCCCAGTGAACCACCTGTTATAAATATTTTATTATCACCACGAAATGGTGATTTTTCCAATTCGATAAAATCTTTGCGAACTGGCAATCCTGTATAAACCACGTCCAAAGACAAATTTTTTGGAATTCCTTGGACTTCTTCGAAACTGGTCATCAAAGTTTTTACTTTTGGCAAAATAAATTTATTTGCCCGCCCCATTACGGCATTTTGTTCATGTAACATAATTGGGATACGCATAAAATGTGCGGCAATCACAACCGGCACGGTTGCATACCCACCAAAAGACACAACACAATCGGGACGTGCAAACCCAAAACGTAAAAAGAATCCAATCGTGGACAAAGATATCTTTAACATAGACGCCATCTTTTCTTCCCACGACTTTGCCCCAACACCGGATGCCCAAACATAAGACATCATTGATTCTTTTGGTTTATTTTTTTTAACTGTATTAAAACCTCTTTCATCAGATGAAATTGTTACATCATAACCCATATCTACTAATTTTTCAGCGACACTTAACGCAGGAAAAATATGACCACCTGTTCCACCTGTTGCAATCCAAACTTTCATATAACAAACCTTTGTTTTAAATTATTTCCATTTATCTTCACGAACAATCGCCAGTATCATACCGAACAACAGGCAAAAGCCCAACAACGAACTGCCCCCGTATGAAACGAATGGCAAAGTCATTCCTTTGGCCGGTGTCAATCCCAACGTTGCACCCAAATTTATCATCGCCTGTAACCCGAACAATGCACTGGCACCGGATACGGCATAAAAGACGAAATTATCACGGGCTTGTTTTGCATTTCGCACCAACAATACCATAACGTATAACAAAGCAATCAATAACAGTGTTCCCAAAATAGCACCAACGTCTTCGACGATACCCGCAAAAACAAAGTCGGTATGGGAATCGGGCAAAGACTGTTTTACAAATGCGTCATCCCCACCGCCAAACAAACCACCATGCTTTATTGAATCAATTGAATTTTGAACCTGAAAATTGTCGCCCTGACCCAAAAATGAATGTATACGGTCACGAATATATTCAACCACAGTATACGCAAGACCGATAATCCCAGCACCAACGGCAAAAAATCCCATTAACCAAGATTTTGGTAATCCGGCAACAAAAACCATTGCGGTAAAAATACCCAAATACAAAATTCCCGTACCCAAATCGGGCCGAGTTAAAATCAATAACAAAGTAATCGTAAAACATCCCAAATATGTAAGCCACGACATCCATTGTAATTTCCAGGCTTCTTTATTTGTGAAAATATTTTGTCCGAAATTTTCCTTCATCTTAGCCAAAAACCAAGCGGTCAATATAACAAACCCAGGCTTTAATATATCGGCGGGCATAATTTTAAATCCACCGATGATAACCCATCTTTTGACTCCGTTGATAATATCGGGTGCGACAATCGATTTAGAAAACAACAAAAAAGCAAAAGCCGCATTTGCAACCGCAACCCAAAACACTTGTTTTTTTGTTAAAAAACTGCTGCCGATTAAAATGGTCAAAGCCGGAATTAAAAAAATCAAACTTTTTTTTATATAATAAAACCAAGGCAAACCAGTTCTGGCCGCCGATACACTACCCACAGAGTACGCAGCAAAAAGCCCGACACCAATTAAAACCAAAATCATAATAAGCAGTTTACGATCGATTTCAAACCACCAGCTTGTAAATCCGCTTTCGTCTGTTCTTTTTAACATTTTACACCAGTTTTAATAATATGATTGCAACGGATGCGAACAAGATTGAAATAATTGAAAATCTTTCCACAATTTTTGTTTCCGCCCATCCCATTTCTTCGAAATGATGATGCAGTGGTGCTCTTTTGAAAACTCTTTTACCAACACCCGTTGATTTTTTTGTTAACTTGAAAACAAAGGTTTGAATAAACGAAGACAGCAAAATCAAAACCATCATTCCTGCCGCAATACCCATAATAACTTCGGCACGTAATAACATCGCAACCGTACCCATAAATCCACCAAGGGCCAGCGAACCTGTATCACCCATAAATATGGACGCAGGCTTTGCGTTAAACCATAAAAATCCGACAACCGCACCTGTGACCGCACCCAAAACCGGATACAACGCATTCGCATATGGTAACAATAATCCAGCATCCATAAACGATGTTCTGGTTGCTAAATACAGTGCGATTATTAAAACGAATAAAACCGGCAAATATAATTTTGAAAGCATTCCGTCCAACCCATCTGTGATATTGGTCGCATTCGCAGAACCTGCGATAACAAAATAAGCAAACCCATAATAAAACACCCCCAAAGCCATCGAATACCCAAACGGAAAAGACACCGAATATTCTGGAACATACGCCCCCATAGTTGCATTGATTAAATATGTTAAAATAACAACAAAAACGGCCTCGGTCAACAATCTGAATTTCGGGCTTAATCCATTTGCGGCGACTTTTGATTGCGAGCGTATTTTTTTATAATCGTCCACAAATCCGATAGCACCAAACATCAACAAAGACCCCAAAGCAATCCAACCGGCGGACTGCGACCAATCCATAAAACATAAACTGGATATAAAAATGGATATCAAAATTAAAACACCACCCATACTTGGGGTGCCTGACTTTTTCAAATGTGACGTTGGTACATTTTCGCTTATTGGTTGTCCTTTGCCCTGAATTTTGGTCATCATTCGAACGAATCTACGTCCCATACCCAACATTATAAACAAAGACAAACAAAAAGACGCAAAAAACAACATCCATTGACCCGTAAAATTATTCATTAAAAAATCTGCTAACATTTCTGTATTTCCCCTTTTTAATTATTATTTTGATTATATCATAAAAAAACAAAAAACCGAAATTTATTCGGCTTTTACACATTCAAAGATATCGTTTTGACCGACGAACAAAATCCAATCATTTCCTTTGTTCCAAAATTCGATTTCGATATCGTTTATTATACCAACGTATCTGGCACCGGATGCAGACATAGCCAATTGCAACACGGCTTTGTCCCCAGTGATATCAATAGACACAGTTTCATTTTCATTATTCAATTCATATTGAACTTCGTAATCGCCACAAATCAATAAATTATCTGCTTTTTTTGATTCGCATCCCAACAAAACAGCTGCTGTGATTATAGTTAAAAACATTTTTTTTATCATATTTCCTTCCCTTTTATTTTTTGTGTTAAAAAATACCACCAACGACCGCATCATTTTCGACACTGTTGTTCACAGGTGCCGGATTTGGTTTTTGCCCATCTTTAAAAGCTTCGTAAATAATTAAACCATTTTGATCGTATGCTGCCGCCACACCAGAATTTCTGTTTACCCGCATTAAATTTAAACCATCCGGCACAGCAAAAGGTTGATTTGGATTGCCTGCCAATGCGACCTTCATAAAGTCCGCAAAAGCCGCCGCCGCCATATGGCTTCCCGCACCATGACCCATAGGGGTTGGATTATCAAACCCTAAATAAACGCCCGCAATTAAATCTTTTGAAAATCCGACAAACCAAATGTCTTTGACTTCATTTGTTGTACCTGTTTTACCTGCAATTGTTTGTCCCCGCACACGTGCCTGTTTTCCGGTTCCACGTTCAACCGCACCCTGTAATATTGAAACCATTTGATACAAACTTTGTGGATCGGATAATTGTGAATCTTCTGAATTTTTTTGTGGCGGTAATAAATCCGGACTCCATCGAACAAAGTCTGGAACATCTTTATCTCCGACCAAATTACCGTATCTGTCTTCAATATAGTCAACCAATTTTGATTCAACCAAGTACCCACCATTAACCAGCGCAGAATACCCCAAAACCAATTTTTCCAAAGTCGTTTCACCCGACCCCAGTGCCAATGACAAATTTATGTCTTCCAAATCTTTTGGATAAACACCGAATTTTTGTGCGGCGGCAATTGATTCAAATACCCCTAAATCATCAACCAATCGAACCGTTGGAACATTACGGGACGTTTCCAAAGACAAACGAAGTGGCACTTTTCCCAGAAATTTTTTATCATAGTTTTCAGGTTTCCATAATGTTTCGTCTATTTTCAAGCTGACAATTGGTTCATCTGTTAATAATTCCTGTGGCGACATATTGTTTTCCAATGCATGCAAATAAACAAAAGGTTTAATAGTACTGCCGATTTGTCTTTTCGCCTGTGTTGCACGATTAAAAGAACTTTGTGCAAAAGACCGCCCCCCCGACATCGCAAGTATACGACCCGTATGTGGATTCATTGCAATAATTGCCCCCTGTAATAATTCAGGTTGAATTTCATTGCCCATATCATCATAAGTTACAGGGTTATTTTCCAAATATCTTTGGTTATAAGAATCCAAAGCTTTGTTTAACGCATCACTTGCTGCTTTTTGTAATTCTGGGTTAATGGTTGTTTTAATATATAATCCCTGATTATACAGACTGTCACGACCGATTGTACGAACCAGCTGTCTGCGGACGTCTTCGGCAAAGTATTGGAATTCTTCTTGCATTTGTGCGGTAAACCCACTGTTTATGCTTAACGGTTCAGCCAACGCCAATTCTGCCTGTTGCTTTGTAATAAAGCCTTCGTCAACCATACGATTTAATACATACCCACGTCTGTCGATAGCCTGATCGATATTATTCGGAGCCTTAGGCAGGGATGCCAAAAACGCACATTCCGCCAAAGTTAATTTTGATACAGGTTTATTAAAATACATCAAAGCCGCACTACCGACACCATATGCACGGGCACCCAAAAAGATATGATTCATATACAAAGTTAAAATATGCTGTTTTGAAAAACTTCTTTCCAGTTTCAAAGCAAGTATAGCCTCACGAATTTTTCGTGACATTGTCCTGTCGGATGTTAAAAAGAAATTCTTTGCAACCTGTTGCGTAATTGTGGACGCACCAGAAAAATCGGCATCGGAACCCAAACTACGCATTGTATTTCCTGTAACCGCACGCATAATACCCTTTACATCAATACCAGGGTGTGTCCAAAAATTTTGATCTTCGGCTGCGATAAACGCATTTACCAATTGTGGTGGCAAATCTACAAAGTCTATAAACACACGGCGTTCATCGGCATATTCGATAATCAAGCTGCCGTCGGATGCATACAATCGACTGGCAACTGGTGGTGCATATGTCGCCAATTTTTTATAATCTGGCAAATCATTTCCGTAAATCAAAATCATAACGGCAAACACGGCCATACCAGATGTTATGACCCAAAAAAGAACGTTTAATGAAATATGTGATATTTTCTTGAAATTCATAATTCAGATAATAGGATACTTTTTACAAATAATCAAATAATTATTACAAAAAATTGATTAAAAAACAACTTTGCCATTGGATGCAATCATTTCTGATTCCATTGTCAAAGTTCCACCAGCCTCGGACAACAATAATTCACCGGCTGCAATTTCCGCAAAATCCAAATGATCGGATACGAACGCATCAAATTTTCCGGACGCAACCCATGCCAAATCCAATGCCGGACAACCTGTAACACGTGGATATTTACCAATCATATTATTTTTACCCGAAACATTATAGGCAACGGTTAAATCAGCCATTTCAGATAAATTAGAAACAGAAATTTTTTCCGAATGAAAAGCTGTGAAAACATAGGCCCCACGACCCTTTTCAGCAAAGTATAATTTTTCATCAATTGGGGAATAAATCAAAGCGATTTTAGTTTCATCGCCACTTCGCAAAGCCAAAGATATGGCAAAACGTGGGTTTGCACGAACAAAGTTCGAAGCACCAGACAAAGCCAAGACAAATTCATCACGGCTGTCTGTTTCACGGAAAACGTTCGGCGTCAACAATCCAGCCATCGGACGAACCAAAAGCAAATCATTTAAAATGCTTTCTTCGATTCGAAACGCTGCTTTTTGAACAAAGTCTTTTGCACTACGCAATGATTGTTGTAAATTTTCGACTTCGCCGAAATCCCGTCTTAAACGACCAGCAGTTTTTTGCAATGCTGCATACATTTTATTTAACTCGATCGAGCCTTTAATCAGTAATTCGCCATTGTTATCTATCATGATAAATCCTGCTGGTTATAATATTATAAATCGCCAAAGCCACCGAATTTTTTCTTAAATTCTGTGGATCTTGCACCTTTGTCGCCGGAAGTATTACGTTGTCCTGTCCAAGCGGAATGGTTCAAATTATCTGTTGATAAAACCAAATCTTTTTTAACAGAAGAAAACATAGTAATTTTTTTTCCGTCTGTTCTTGTCACGTTAATTTCGTGATATTCTGGATGAATGTCTTTTTTCATTGTTATACCTTTTTATAAATTTTAGCTTGCGAATTATACAACGATTTTTTATAAAATCAAGGAAAAAGCTTAAAAAAACTATTCCCAAAATCAGCGATTTATTTTAATATCTGCCGATACATCCCAAATATGAATTACCTGTTGATTCCAAAATGTTTATAAACTTTGCCGAATTTTGCCCCATAAACAATGCCAAAACAGTGCCACTATCCGTTGCCAACATATCCGAAACAGTTGCAATGGTTGAATCCATTTTCTTGAAAAAACCGCTGCTTGGTGATATTTCAGCGGCCAATAATTGATTTTTTCCATCAATTTTTTCGATATCTGTTTTTTGAATAACCATCAATTGGCATTCTGCGGAAATAATTACTTTTTTGGTAACAACAGCATCCCCACCCAACAATTCGCCCCACCAACCGGTCGAGCCATAAAAAACAGGATAATAAATGACAGCATCGGGATTTTTATCAAAAATTTCCATCAAATCATTATTATCCAGAACAATATCGGGCATATTACCACATTCAGAGTTTATAGCCTTGCGCGCCAACTGATAATCAACATCATCACGGGTATTTTTAGGCCAATAAAGAATCGGATACGTTTGCTTCATTCTGTTATGAATTATATCAGATTCGGTAATTTAAAAAAAGCACCTTCGATATCGAAAAATTGAAATAAAGAACTTGATTTTTTAATTTTTATAATTTTCTTATTCTTTTTTAACAGAATCGTACCATTTTTTAACATTATTGCGAATCGTTTTAAAGTTCTTTTCAGCCGATGCATATAATTCTTTTGGTATTTTTGCCCCAGAAAACAAGGTTTCTATCAATTTTGGTATCATTGTCATAAACATCGCCAAAAACAAACCGAACAAAACAACGACAACAATACTGTCATTATTCACCATTAACCCATCCATTAAAATGGACGAATCATTGTTTCGCAGCGATTGTTCCAGCGCACTTGCACCCTGCCAGTTTCCAAAAACCGCATCCAAAAAGAACACAGCAAAAGATAAAAATATTCCAATAAACGCAATACCCAAAGTATTTACAATAATCCGATTTACCATCTCGCTAATATGATCGGATTTATTAAATGGCAATATCGACCAGCCTTTGAATAACCAAGACAACAACATAAACGGCAACATAACTAAATCCAGCCCCAGTTTAATTAAAACTTGTAAAAAATACAGCGGTATCGGCAACATCGCATAAAAGAACAAAGCCAAAATCAAAAGACCCGCAAAAAACACCGGTATATTTGGCAATATCGGAATATCCCATAAAATAGAATGCATATATTCATCATTAAATGCCATATTTAATAATGTCCAACCCACCGTCATCCCCAGTCCTGTTATCTTATGAGTCTGTGCCAATTCACATGTTATATTATGTCGCAGATTGGATGAAAAAAAACCTTTGCTTTCCTGTTGTTGTGAAACGGTCACGGGTTCTGCGATTGCTGTTGCAACCAAACACGAAGACAAAGTATCATCGCCCGCAACAACACGATTTAATGTAAACCCAACATTGAAAATAGGCTCGATTACAACAGTTGTTAAAATTCGGGGCAATGGAACGGTTAATAACAAAATAAACAACGACAACTTTAACAGATGAATCCCAAAAACTGATGCCAAAGACCAGCCACCTTCGAATTTACCAGAACCAATATAACCTGAAACCAGTCGCCATGCAAACCAAATGAATGTTAATGCAACACCGATCGGTATCATAACAATTCCAATAGAATCATAAACCGACGGCAATAAATTTGATAGTGAAAATATTATATCGGAAAACAGCTGACACGTCCAACAGGATGCAAAAAATTCCATCGCATCCGACATATTAACAGGTGAAAGACTTCGATAAACGGAAAAACCCGCAACCGCACCGGCACCCGCCAACAACCCCAACGCAACAGGTGGTATCGCACCGGCCGCAAACGGGAACATTGCCGCCAAACCTATAAAGAAGCTTTTTATTTTGTTCATTGTTATTTTAAGTATACCACAAATTATAAAATTTATGATATAATTCAATCAAGAAATAAAAACCAAGACAAATCGAATGAATTCATTAAGTGCTTTTTGTGCGAAATTCCAGCAACAGATTAAAACTCTGTTGGTTGCGGGCTTTATGCTTTTTGTTATAACGCCTTGTTTTGCGAACGCATCATTGGTGGATTCTTTTAACCTTGCCCCGTTTGTGCCGATTATTTTGGATTCTTTGATGCTGGTTGCGATTGGAATGTATGACTTTTTTGTGGGCAATGGGGATGGTATTATTTATCTGATGATATGGGCAATATTGGGTGTATCGATTGTTTTATATCTTGTTAAAATGTGGTTTCCAAAATCTTGGTTGTCGTTGTTTGGATTTTCTGGTGGCGGCGAAATGTGGGAGAAAAATGGTGTAAACGGAATTAAAATGGGCGAAAATTTATTAAAACCCGCTTTTCGTGCAATCATCGCAACTGTGTTTTTATTACAGGTAAACCCCGTTTATGTAACAGAATTTTTAGTAAATCCATTTTTGCAATTTGGTTCGATTTATACAAAAAGCATAACGGATAGTTTAAACACAGGATTTGGTGCGGCCAAAGAAATCGAATGTCCCGCCAGCATAACCGAACAGGGTTGGATATCCAAAGCCAGTTGTGATTTTTTAATAAAACCTGTATCGGAAATATCCCATGCAAATAATCAAATTATTAAAAAAGGATTTGAATTTATAAACAAAGGTTTGTTCGGTTTAATGCGAATAATTCCGAATGGTGGTGAAAACTTTTTGAATTTAATCACTGGTATTATTTTGGTTTGGACTTTTGTTTCCAGCAATGTTTTTATGGCTTTGTTAATTATTCAGGCGATTATAAAATTCGGTCTGGCTTTGATTATGTATCCGTTTAATGTATTGGCTTGGGTTGCAAAACCGCCCAACCCCGACAAATGGATTGATTTATTACCCCCTTTTTCTGGGATTATAAAATCATTACAATCGCTGGTTATAACGATGATATCTTGTGCTTTTATTTTAAGCATAAATGTCGCCATTATACGTGCCTTATTTCGCTGGAACAATTCCGTGTTTTCCGCAACCGCAAATGGCACAGCCAACAGCAATATTCCAACCGTCACAAATTCTGCGACCAGTTTTGGTGAACATTCGATTTTATGCTTGTCTGCGATTTTGACTTTTTATTTGATGTTTAAAATATTCGAACTGACCCGTGAACAAATCGATCATTACACAGGCAAAGGTTCATCCGATCTGTACAAAGACGTCACAGGAAATGCAAAAGTTTATTACAACAAAGGTGTGGGCTGGGTTAAAAACTTGATGCCGAAAAAGAAATAATGGAAAACATAACGAACCCTTTAATTGAAAATTCTGTACAATGCTGGGCTTGTCCTGTATTTGACAGCCTGTTTCAAATTGTGTCAAATATCGCAGCCGCTGTGTATGATAAATTCGTAATGTTTGCGATAATGCTGTTTTGCGTTTTGTTAATTTTTTATATTTTAAATATCGTTTGGAAAAATTTAAAAGATGGCGTCCCAGATCCCAGCTATCAAAAATACATTAAACCATTACTGATAAATTCTTTGCTGGTATTTGCGATATTGGGAACGGGTGTTTTCTTTCCACGACTTATAACCCAAATAACAATCGAACCGGTTACACAGGTTGCAACATTATACACAACCGCAATAACGCAAACAACAGTTGCCGATATAAATGATATGGTTGTATATGAACCCATGAAAATTGAAACAGCTGGTTTTTTCCGTACCGAATTACGGGACAATATTATATTGATGGCAAAAACAACTATCAGCCAATTCCAAGGCTATATCAAATTGGGGATTGCGATTATGGACAAAGCCTTTTCATGGTCGGCATTATTGGGGATTGGAGAATTGTTGAAACATATAATATTGTTTTTTATCGGACTGTTTTTTACATATAATTTCTTTTTGATATTTTTCCGATTTACATTCTTTTTCATGGACATTATTTTGGCGGCTGCTTTGTTTGCTTTCTTTTTTCCTATATCGCTGATTGGATTTATTTTCAAAAATTCAGAAGCCCCCGACTGGATGAAAAACATCGGCGGCGATTTGGGGGCGGGACAAATAAAACAACTTATCCAAGCTGTAATAAGCTTGGCGGTTGCAGTTTTAACATATACTATTATCATAATTATTTTTGCTAAATTCTTTTCAACACAGGAAATTTCGACAACCCAGTTAATGGAATTGATAACAACGGGGCAAATATTCGCAAATCATTTGGGTGACGATAATATGGCGGCGATAACGATAACCAGCGCTTTGGTTTTGTTATTCATCATAAAATACATAATCGCCCAAATACCAGAAATTACAAAAAGCATAACAGATTCAATTGGCATCGGTGGCGACAACAGCAGTTTGTCGGCCGAAACTTCGAAAAACGTTATGCGGTTAACAGAATTGGCTTATAACAAAGTCAAAGAAGCCGTAATACCACCAAAACCAGCAAAAGATGAAAAAAAGTAAAATGTTAAAAGGAAATTGGGTATTTATTTTAATAAAGTTTTTAATGGGTGCAATTGCATTGGGTATTGGTATATGGTATTTGTCTTCGTCAATTGGCGGTGCCAGCATATCGTATATCAGTCTGGATAGTTTTTTAAATGCAATCGGTGTTCAAAACGGGGATATCGCAACAGCAAACGGATGTTTTTTATGCGGTCATCTGGAAAGCTTTTTTGGAACGATTGGGACTGCGACCGAAAACTTTTGGGTTC
>CAYIZJ010000002.1:34746-38084 GCA_964368045.1 uncultured Muribaculaceae bacterium | reverse complement strand
CTGAATTCATTTCAGAAAATCTATAATTATAACTTTCAGGTTTATAATCATACACTTTATATAAAGAATCCCTTTTAATTTCTGCATATTTTTCTATCTGTTTTTCTTTTATTGCTTCTTTGCTGGCTTTACCAGATGCCATAAAAAACAAAATCAAAGCAGAAACCGCCACGTAACTAAGTAAAATTTTTGAAGAATCATTCATTTTTTATCTTTTTGGTTTATCCATTCATTGCGGAAAAGAAGTCATCATTTGTTTTTGTTGTACGCAATTTATCCAGCAAGAATTCCATTGCCTCCAACGTTCCCATCGGATTGATAATACGACGCAAAACATACATTTTTGACAGTATATCTTTGTCCACCAACAAATCTTCTTTGCGGGTACCGGATTTTGTAATGTCGATTGCCGGATAAACACGTTTGTCGGATAGTTTTCTGTCCAAAATAATTTCCGAATTTCCTGTTCCTTTGAATTCTTCGAAAATAACTTCGTCCATTTTGGAACCGGTATCAACCAATGCGGTTGCGATAATTGTTAAACTTCCCCCGCCTTCGATATTACGGGCGGCACCGAAAAAGCGTTTTGGACGTTGCAATGCGTATGCGTCAACACCACCTGTTAATACTTTACCACTGGATGGGACAACCGTGTTATATGCACGACCCAAACGGGTAATAGAATCAAGTAAAATCACAACATCCTGACCCGATTCAACCAATCTTTTTGCTTTTTCGATAACCATTTCAGCAACCTGAATATGACGGGCGGCCGGTTCATCAAAAGTACTGGAAATAACTTCGCCACGAACACTACGTTTCATATCTGTGACCTCTTCTGGTCGTTCGTCAATCAATAACACAATCAATTTAACATCTGGGTAATTTGTCGCAATTGAATTGGCAATATTTTGCAGCATAACTGTTTTACCGGTACGTGGGGGTGCCACAATCAAAGAACGCTGGCCTTTTCCCGTCGGCGAAATCAAATCGATAACACGGGCGGATAGTGAACGACCTTTTTCTTTGTCGGTTTCGACTTCCATTTTTAATTTTTCATCTGGATATAATGGTGTCATATCATCAAAAGACACACGATGTCTTAATTTTTCTGGTTCTTCGCCGTTTACTCTGTCGATTCCTTCCAATGCAAAATATCTTTCGGATTCGTTTTGTGGGGCTTGGATTTTACCTTCGATATAATCACCGGTTTTTAATGCGTATTTTTTTATTAAATTTGGTGCAACATATAAATCATCTGGACCGGCCAAATAATTGCTTTCTGGGGCCCGCAAAAAGCCAAAGCCATCCTGCATACGTTCCAAAACGCCATCACCGATTAAGACTGTTTTTTTATCGGCTGCGATCAAACGCAGTACCGCAAAACGAAGCTGTTGTACATTTAATTGGGCCGGATTTTCGATACCCATTTTTTCCGCCATTTCCAATAATTCTTTTGGAGATTTGGCTTTTAATTCATTAACATGCATATTGCATTCCCCTTTGGGTTTTGTATTTATATATTTTATCAGATTGAAATTAACAGAAGAATATCTGTACACACTATATTATAGTTAAAATGATTAAAAAGTCAAGACTTGGATAAAATGTCG
The DNA here is from genome assembly GCA_964368045.1 of uncultured Muribaculaceae bacterium. GTDB lineage: Bacteria > Pseudomonadota > Alphaproteobacteria > Rs-D84 > Rs-D84 > CAUTNA01. Next base: position 36,471 of record CAYIZJ010000002.1, on the reverse strand, counting down.
CTTTAAAAAAAATCGCCAAACTTTGGTTTAGCGATTGTTTTCAAATGTGTCGGCTATATCGCCTGCATTAACATCTACGCCACGTTTTGCCAGTGCTTCTTCGATATTAAAAATTGCTTTACCGAATTTATTTCCACCAAAAGTTTTGGCGGTGATTGCTTCTACGGCTTCTTTAAAATTTGTCATTTCATACCTCACTTTTAAGCAAACAAATGATTTTATTTCAGATACTTTACATCTAAATAAAGTTTTTGTCAAGCTTTTTGTTCTCTCTTAGATTTAACTTAAGGCTATAAAGAATTTTTATAACCATACCCTGCTTTGCTGGGCCCAATCAGCCCAACAATCAATTACCCACCGTACATTTGCCCCGATTTTGTTTCGGTTACTGTTGAAACTTGTTCGACAACTTCGAACGAAGACGGTTTTGTAGGTTCTGTATAGTGCATTTCTTTGACCACACGTACACGGCGATTATCTGCATTCTTTTTATTATTGCCTGTTGGTACTTTGTTATCATTTTCGCCCGCAGACACAACAACAATTTGCGATGCTGGGATACCGTATTTAATCAGCATATTTTCAACTGATTCTGCACGTTCACCGCCAAGAGCATAGTTATATTTGTTTGAACCAGACGTATCTGTATGCCCAACGATTGAAACCTTTACATTTTTATTAGCACGGGTTGTTTCGGCCAATTTTTTAATCAAGTCTGCATATTCAGGTTTAATTACCGCTTTATCAAAGTCAAATTTGATTTCAAAGATTTCTTCGACCATTTTTTGTTTTGATTCAACCGGCACCTGTTGAACTTTGATCATAGTTCTTTCGACAGTGTCCGTTTTTTCATTTCCGGATTCCAGTTCATTAAATCGGTCATTTATTTTGGCCAAATCGTCACGCAACATAGTCATCATTTCCATAAATTCAACACGTGTAACCATACCATCCAATTGTTTTGAACGATTGTCCATTTCTTCCATTATTTTTGAAAGTTCAGCACGTGTTAACAAACTTGTTCCGCCTTCGATTTCCAACTGTTCCATAATTTCAATAAAGTCATCACGGGTTAACAGATATTCCATTTCATCCGATTTTAATTGTTTCATCATTTCAATAAAGTCATCACGAGTTAACAATCCTGCCATACCTTCGGATTCCAACTGTGCCATCAAAGTAACGAATTCTTCACGGATTAACAATTGATCGGCTTTGCCTTGATCTTTTAATTGTTCCAACATAATCATCAAGTCTTGCATTCCATCAGCACGTAATTGAGTCATAATATCTATAAAGTCCGTTCTGGTTAATAGATTTTCCAATCCGTCGGCTTTTAATTTTTCAATCAATCCGGACAAATCTTGCATACCATCGGCACGCAATTGACCCATCATATCGATAAATTCAGCACGAGTTAACAAAGTTTCCAAACCATTTGCCTGTAATTGAGAAACTACATTAACTAAATCTTGCATACCTTCGGCACGGAATTGAGCCATAACGTTCAAGAATTCGTCACGAGTTAATAAATTTTCCATTCCGAATGCTTTTAATTCTGCAACCATTTTGCTTAAATCGTCCATTCCATCGGCACGGAATTGATACATCACAGCCAAGAATTGTTCGTTTGTTAATAAGTTTTCCATACCGAAAGTTTTCAATTCTGTAACCATTTTGCTTAAATCGTCCATTCCATCGGCACGGAATTGATACATCACAGCC
>CAYIZJ010000002.1:18170-34646 GCA_964368045.1 uncultured Muribaculaceae bacterium | reverse complement strand
AAAAATTCTTCACGGCTTAATAAATTTTCCATACCGAAAGCCTTTAATTCGGCGACCATCAAAGCCAAGTCTTCCATACCTTCGGCACGGAACTGGTACATCACAGCCAAAAATTCGTTACGAGTTAATAAATTTTCCAAACCATATGCTTTTAGTTCGGCAATCATTTTTGCCAAAGCGTCCATACCAGATGCCTGAAATTGTCCCATAACAACCAAGAATTCATCACGAGTTAATAAATTTTCCAATCCCGATACTTTTAATTGTGCAACCAAGTCAGACAATTCCGACAAACCCATCGCATTAAATTCAGACATTAAATTGATAAATTCTGTGCGTGTTAACAAATCTTCCATACCTTGGATTTGTAATTGACTCATAAATTCATAGAATTCTGTTCTGGTTAATAAATCTGTGTTACCCTGATCTTTCATCTGAGCCATCAAATTTAAAAATTCATCACGAGTTAATACGTCTTCCAATCCTTGATCTTCCATTTTTGCCATCAACAATGCGAAATCAGCTTCGGAAACATAATCTAATTGTTCTTGTGGTGTTCTTTCTATAACAATAGTTTTTGTTTCAAGCGGTGTTGTATCAATTTTCGGCACAGTCGGTGCAACAACAGGTGTTGCTGCTACATATGTCGGAAGAACAGTTTCAGCAGGTTTTGTGTATTTCGTTCTTTGAACCGAAGTTGTTGTTGTCGGTGCCGCCATTTTTTGAGAATTTCCATAAACTACCACAGGTTGTGTTGTTTTTGGGTTTAATAAATGTTCCGGCAATTCTATATTGTTTACGATAACAATTCCTTCACGTGGTGAATGGTTCGACGAAATCGAAGACATTCTTCTTGTTTCTGGGTAAAAACCGTCATTATTATTTACTGTTTTTGAAACGGATTGAGTTTTTTTGTAAACAGATTCCGAATTTTTTAAAACTTCTGAATGTAATAATACATCGTCACAGTCCAGTGCTTCTAATGCTTTGTAAAATCTTTCACGACATTCATTTGCGGTGGCAACCTGTCCGCTGGCATATGCAGAAATCCAACAATCATACTTTGCTTGGACTTCGGCGGCAACCTTTGGATTTTTTTGAACGACATCTGGTGTAAAGCTTTCAATCAATCCGTCATATGCATAATTTAAATCAACAGCGGTATCGTCACCAGTTCCAATATTCCATTGCTCTTTGCTTTCCGGATAAGGCAATTCACCGTTATATGCTGCGATTGCTTTTTGTGCAAAAATTTCACCTATATCGGAATATCCACTGACTTTTGCATTATATATAGCATAAGAACGATAGTTCATAGCAAGCTGAATTAAAAAAGGATCCTGATGTTCTGCACTGTAAACATCCAAACCTTCGACATAATCGACGGTTGGTGTCGGCCCACCACTGGACGAACCAAAGCCGTTACAACCAGCCAGAAAAACCAGTAAAAACAAGGACAAAAAATATCCCGGAATAAATCCATATAAATTCTTTTTCATAAAAAACACCTTTCACTTTTTACTATTATACAATTTTACCCCCACCTAAGTAAAGAGAAAAAAAGCAAAAATAAATGAAAATCAAATTATTTTACAAGAAATTGTGTCGCAATCGAACCAATTGAATTAAAAGTGCTGCCACCTGAACCAAATGAACTTACCTGTTCCATTATCGAGCCCGTATTTGTGGCTTGTCCTAAACCGCCGACAGTATTAACCAATAATTCACCCCAAAGCTCTCTTTTCTTTGCATTCATACGGCTTGGCATACATGCCAAAGTTTTTTCCTGTAATTTTGAAGCCATGGAAATTTCAGAATCCAAATAATCTTCGGGTCCAAAATCAACCAATGCAAATAATTCATACGCATTTGTTGTTCGAATGGCGTCTTTATCCGTTTCGGAACAATAAGAATCCCCGCCTTTGCAATAAAATCCCATTCCGACTTTTGGATATTCGTGCCAAATTTTTCCCACGTCCGAAGTGCTTGAATAATTATCATAACATACATCTTCTTCTAATCCGGCAATCATACCGGAATTTTTGACCGATTTTTCGTACGAATTAGACCCCTTGCAAGCCTTTTTAGCAAAGCTGTCGGACAAAACACCGCCCGCCTTGGCCCATTCTTTTATCATTTTATCAATAAAGTTGATTTCGGTACGTGTTGGAACGCATTCTGCGGTTATTGCATCTTGTTGAGTGGTTAAAGCTTTTACATTTGAAACCAATCCCACAACCGTTGGTAATAAACTGGACGCTGTCGACCCCATAGTCGCCCCGGCCGTTTTCGGGGTTGATGATACAGATGACGCCTTGTTAATTTTTACAGCACTATACACAGGCGAACAAATGCTCACCATCGTCATCATTACAAAAACATTAAATAATTTGCTTAACATCTATCTCTCTTGACATATATTATAACATAAATTTTAATCTTATCAAAATATAAAATTGATTTTTATTTCTTTGTGTCTTAAACTATGGGTGTTATGAAAAAAAGTAATCGCAGTTTTATGGTATTAAACCAACACACCAGATGGAAAAGAATCTGGCGGTTTTTATTCACAGGCTGGGGACTGATTATGATTGGTGCCTTGATTTCTGGTGCGATATTTACGAAACAAATTTTGTGGACCCCAATATCTGTTATAAATATGGCGGACGTTGTTTCAAATCAATTTAAAATATCGGACGCACACTTTTCAGGCACAGATCAAAATGGTGAACCTTTTGAATTGTATGCCGTGTGGGCAAAACAAGAATACAACGAACCCGATATTGTTCAGGCTTATGAAATAAACGGCACATTTATACGAATCGATAATGACAAAAAAATAACCGATAAAATAAAATCTGATTGGGCCGAATATAATAAAAAAACAAAAAAAATAAAATTTTATGATAATGTTAATGTAAAATCTGACAATGGTGATACAATTATCACGGATGAACTAATTATACAAATGTAAGGATAACAAAAGTGAAACAAAGCATTCTTAAAATCCAAGGACTGTCAAAATCTTATGGAAAACGTGGCGTCATCAGCGACATTTCCATGGAAGTTAAAACGGGTGAATCTGTTGGCTTGTTGGGCCCAAATGGTGCCGGAAAAACAACCGCTTTTTATTGTATCACAGGACAAATCAGTGCGTCAGGCGGGCAAATATTTTTAAATTCCCAAAACATAACAAATTTGCCTTTTTATAAACGTGCCAGATTGAAAATCGGATACCTGCCTCAGGAAAGCAGTGTTTTCCGTGGATTAAATGTTGAACAAAACATTATGGCTATTTTGGAAATTGTCGAACCAAATGAAAAGAAAAGACAAAAAAAATTGGAATCTTTGTTGGATGAATTTTCAATTAAATTTTTACGTCACAGCCCTGTGACTGCTTTGTCCGGCGGCGAAAGAAGACGTGTCGAAATTGCTCGTGCTTTGGCGAACGACCCTAAATTTATTTTATTGGATGAACCATTTGCCGGAATTGATCCAATTGCGGTTAATGATATTCGTTCTTTGGTTTCCCAATTAAAAAATCGTGGTTTGGGCGTTATTATAACCGATCACAATGTTCGTGAAACCTTGGGCATTACCGATCGCAGCTATGTATTACACGGCGGTCATATTTTAAAACACGGAACAACCGAAGAAATTGTAAAAGACGAAATGGTTAAAAAAGTTTATTTAGGTGAAGATTTTATGATGTAAACAAAAAAGAGAGAAAAAAGGAAAGGAAAAAAATGTTCGAAATAACAAAAATATACGCAAGACAAATAATCGATAGTCGTGGTAACCCAACAGTTGAATGCGACATAACTTTATCGGGTGGCGGCTTTGGTCGTGCAGCAGCCCCATCGGGTGCGTCCACAGGAAAATTCGAAGCCTGGGAATTAAGAGACGAAGACAAATCAATTTATCTGGGAAAATCTGTATTAAAAGCCGTAAAAAACATAAACGAAACTATATCAAAATCCTTAATCGGCATGGACTGTCGTGAACAAAAATTGCTGGACGAAAAATTGATGGAATTAGACGGCACAGACAACAAAAGCAACTTAGGTGCGAATGCTATATTGGCAGTGTCTTTGGCGGCCGCACACGCTGTTGCAAATCAAAAAAACATACCTTTGTTTGAATACATTGCACAATTACACGGTAACGACAATCCAAACGTTTTACCAATACCAATGATGAACATTATTAACGGTGGCGCACATGCGGATAATAAACTGGATGTCCAAGAATTTATGATTGTCCCAAATGGTGCCAAATCTTTTGATGAATCGATTCGTTATGGTGCCGAAGTTTTCCATAAATTAAAATCAATAATGAAATCAAAATCCCAATCAACAAACGTTGGGGACGAAGGCGGTTTTGCACCAGCGTTAAACGATTGTGAAACAGCATTGGACTTTGTTGTATCTGCAATTGTTGATGCGGGATACAAACCAGGGGTTGATATTTCCATTGCAATGGATATTGCCGCATCCGAATTTTATAATGATGGAATTTATGAATTTGATGGAAAAAAATTAGATTCAACCCAAATGACCGAATTTTATAAATCATTGGTTTCAAAATACCCTATTATTTCAATCGAAGACGCTTTGGATGAACAAGACTGGGCCGGATGGGAAACATTGACTGCCGAATTGGGCGATAAATGTCAATTGGTTGGTGACGATTTATTTGTAACAAACCCTACCCGTTTGTCATTTGGAATTGAAAAAAATGTTGCCAATGCGATTTTGATTAAACCAAATCAAATCGGAACTTTGACTGAAACATTGCAAACAATTAAAATGGCACAGGACGCTGGATACAAAGTCGTCATATCACATCGTTCAGGCGAAACCGAAGACACAACAATCGCAGATATCGCCGTTGGTACAAATGCCGGACAAATCAAAACCGGTTCTATGTCCCGCAGCGAAAGATTGGCAAAATACAACCAATTGCTACGTATTCAGGAAATACTTGGCGATAATGGCAAATTCGGAAACTAAGAAATGCTAAAAATACAGGGGATTTTTTAATGATTATCGATTTTTCATTTTTGATAGTTACATTAAAATACATCGCCTGTATTTTTATTTTAATTTGCATTTTGCTTGCCCCTTCTTATTTGGCGGCATTCAACGGCAAAGATAATTACAACACAATGTTTGTTCGTGTTTCCAGCGTTTTAATGTTTTGGACTGGAATCAGCTGGGTTTGGGGATTATACAAATCCGTTTCGAAATAATTTTTTTCTTGCATTATTTTTTAATACTGTTGATAATAATCTTATATTTAAAACATAAGGATATAATATGGCAGGAAGTATAAATAAAGTAATACTTGTTGGGAATATCGGCCAAGACCCACAAGTTCGTTCAATGCAAAACGGTCAAAAAATCATCAGCTTTTCTTTGGCAACATCCGAACGTTGGCGTGATAAGGCAACAGGTGAACAAAAAGATCAAACAGAATGGCATCGTGTTGTTATTTTCAACCCAGGTCTGGTTGAAGTTGCAGAAAGACTGGTTCAAAAAGGAACTAAACTATATTTAGAAGGCGTTTTAAGAACAAGAAAATGGCAAAATCAACAAGGCGTTGATGTTTATACAACCGAAGTTGTATTAAATCAATTCGGCGGCCAAATGGTTATTTTATCTGGTGCAAAATCATCCGAAGGTGGCGAATATACACCAACATCGGCACCGGCGTCCGCACCACGTGAAGAATTTTCCGTGTCCGACATCAGCGACGATATACCATTTTAATGAATTTAAAAATCCCCAAATTGGGGATTTTTTTTATACCGAAAAAATCCGATTGCCACGTCGTTCGACTGCTCGCAATGACGACAAAAGGAATGGGATTACTACTTGCCTTATGACAATATTGTTCGGCTTTTTCATACTAAAAAACGCCCGATTGGGCGTTTTAATTTAAATTCATTTATAATTTAATCTGTTTCGTCATCGATTTCATCGTCTGTAATATCTTCATCAATTGCATTTAAATCGATTTCTTTTGGAACACCTAAAATGCTTTCGATTTTTTCAGACGCATCATCCAATTCCATTTTATGCAAAACAGCAAATTCCTGAGCCATACGTTCCAAAGCAGAAAAATATAAATTTCTGGCGGAATAAGTCATAGTATCGGTTGCATTTCTGCGTTGCAAATCACGAACGACTTCGGCCACCTTCATCAAATCGCCCGAATTGATATTTTCTTCGTACATTGCACTGCGTCGTGGCCATGGTAATTTTTTTGCCCCTGCTTTGCCCTTGGCCGAAGTGATTGCTTCGTCCATTTTTTTTGAACTGGTCAAAGCCCGCAAACCTGACAATTCAGCACGATCCATTGGAATACGCAAAGTCATACGATTTTTTTCAAAATCGATTACCATCATTTTAATTTTTTGACCGCCGATTAACTGTTCTTCGACACGGATAAGTTTTCCAACACCCTGTGTTGGATAGACAACAAATTGTCCTGTTTTGAATTCTAATTTTTTATTTGCCATAAAAAGCGCCCTTTTACAGTTGCCATTCTCTCAACGTTTCAGATTTTAATCCATTATATCATAAAAAAAGCCGTAAAACAAATATCTATGTAACTTTTTTTACAATTTGTTTAAAAACCTTTGATTTTTCGGAAAAAATCCGATGTTTTTCAATCGGATTATCCCTTTATTGACCCAATCCTGCTGGTGAAAATCTTCCGATATTGTTAAACAATTCTTGGATTGCATTTAATTCAACTGCGGCCGGTATTTGTGTTTCACCGTCAGCAATCTTTATATTTGGTAAATCTTTGTCTTTTAATATTTTAATATCAGATACTTTGTTTGTATCATGATTTACCCACGCCAGCATAACTGTTCTGTCTTCATAAGTCTTTGGCATAGGGCCACGGAAATTTTCCGTTGCCCCGTAATAAACCCAAACTTCGTCCCCGTGTATGGTTTTCGCCTGTGGACTGCCGAATTTATCTTCCAAATCTGCGATTGTTTTGACTTTTTCAATTTCTGAATTCAAATTTTGTGGAAACACATATCCACGTTGTTTTGTTTGAAATGTACAAGCCGACAAAATCAGCCCCACAAATAAAAAATTCAAAAAATGTTTCATCATTTAATCACCTTTTTTTGTTTATATTACACATCTTCTGGATTATTGCATTTCATTACAAAATCAGCAATGTGTTTTTTCAATTCTTGTTTATAAGAATTATTATGTTCTGCCATTTTAATCAGTTTATCAAAGTTTGGATTAACTTGGCGAGCAGCCGAAAATCTGCTTTCGGTTTTTACGAAGTCGCTTAAATCCAAAGTCTGTTTATCGCCGCCATCAATTGTCAAAGGATTTTTTCCATCCTGAATTGATGTTGGGTTAAATCTGAACAAAGGCCATGCACCGGTTTTAATCAAATCGTTTTGATGTTCAACACCATTTTGCAAATTAAATCCGTGTGCGATACATGGGGCGTACGCCAATATGATTGACGGCCCGTTGAAACTTTCTGCTTCACGGAAAGCCTTAATAGCTTGGGCTTGGTTTGCACCAATTGCGATTTGCGCAACATATGCACCCGACATCATAGCAATCATTCCCAAATCTTTTTTGGCTCTTTCTTTACCGCCGATTGCAAATTTCATACTTGCACCGAACGGTGTTGCTTTTGATTGTTGTCCACCTGTATTTGAATAGCCTTCGGTATCCATCACAAGTATATTTACATTTTCGCCACTGTGTAAAATGTGATCCAATCCACCATAACCAATGTCATAAGCCCAACCGTCACCACCGACAATCCATACGGATTTATCGACGATTTCGCTGACCAGACTGGCGGCTAATTTTGCCTTTGGATTTTCCATTTTTGACAAAGTTTCACGCAAACCGGTTTCGATTATTCTTTGTTTTGCAGGGTCGGTTTCATCAAACATTTCTTCGACGTTTTCGATTTGCAATTCAAACAAAGCCATTTTCAAAGCTTCTTTTTTCTGATTTAATGCGACACGCATACCCAAACCATATTCGGCATTATCTTCGAACAAAGAATTCGACCAAACAGGCCCACGACCATTTGCGTCCTTTGTCCACGGGGTTGTCGGTAAATTCGCACCATAAATCGAAGAACAACCCGTTGCATTTGCAACAACCATTCTGTCACCAAATAAATGTGACATCAATTTAATGTATGGTGTTTCACCACATCCGGCACATGCCCCTGGGAATTCAAAATAATGCGGCAATAATTCAACGTGTTTTGGTAAGTTCAAATTTAATTTTTCACGATTAAATTCTGGCAACCCAACTGCATTATCAAAATCTTTTTGATTGTTTTGCACATCTGTATAATTAGCCATTTCCAATGCTTTTACAGGACAGTTTTTAACACATACGCCACAACCTGTACAATCGGCTGGCGAAATATTCAATGCAAAGAACATATCCGCACCCAATTCAGGTGTTTTTGTTGGTAAAACTTTGATTCCTTTTGCACGGGCTTCATCTGCTTGTGTTGAATTTAACACATTCATACGAATGGCGGCATGCGGGCATAACATAGAACATTTTCCACATTGAATACATTTTTCCAAATCACAATGTGCGACTGACTCTGATATTGCTCTTTTTTCAAATTTTGCGGTTCCGACCGGAAATTGTCCCGCACCAAAATCGCCCGATATTTCAAAAGCAGAAACCGGAACATCATCACCACGACCGGCTGCAATTTCACCCAAGACATTCGCAACAGAGTTCGGAACATTACCCATCATCGAAGGCAAAAATTCAGGTGCATTATCGCTGATTTTTTCTGGCAAATCAAATTTAACCAAGAATTCTTTTGCTTTATCAACCGCCGCCCAGTTTGCTTCGACGACTTCCATACCTTTTTTCTTATACGTTTTTTCAATTGCATCTTTTGCACTTTTTGCTGCAATTTCAGGATCGATAACTTTTGTTAAGTTAAAGAAGTTTAACATAATAAATGTGTTAATACGATTTCCCAATCCCAATTGACGGGCAGCATTATTAGCGTCCAAGAAATAAACATTCGCATTTTGTTTAATCAAAATTTCCTGTGATACTTTTGGCAATTTTTTAAAAGCATCAGCCGCAGGCAGTGAAGTATTTATCATAACAGTTCCGCCATTTCGCAGGGATGCAAAAACATCAAATCTTTGTGCGATTACAAAGTTAGACACAGAAATAAATTCAGCCGATTCGACCAAGTATTGGCTGCGAATATGCCCATTTGAAAATCTGATATGCGAAGCTGTCAAACCGCCCGATTTTTTTGAATCATATACGGCATAGCTTTGTGGGTATAAATCTGAATTTTCGCCCACAATTTTAACGATATTTTTAACCGCACCAACAGTTCCGTCCGAACCGATACCATATAACAAAGCAGTTTTTACATCTGGATTTTCAATTGTAAAGCTTTCATCTGTTTTTAACGAAAGATTTGTTAAATCGTCATTTATACCGACTGTGAAATTATGTTTTAATGTTCCGTTAATCAAATTATCTGCGATTGCTTTGACATCACGTGGTTTGAATTCTTTGGAACCCAACCCATATCTGCCACCAAATACATTGATATCGGAATTTAATATAGTTTTAACATCCATCCACAAAGGTTCGCCATTTGCACCCGGTTCCTTTGTTCTGTCCAAAACTGCGATATTTTTTACGGATTTCGGCAAAGCTTTGACAAAGGCGTCAACAGGAAAAGGTCGATACAATCTGATTTTAATCAAACCAACGTCATCGGATAATTGCGGTAAAGTTTCTTCGATGGTTTCAGCCGCACTGCCCATAACAACAATTACGTTTTTTGCATTTGGGTTACCCACATAATCGACCAAGTTATAACTGCGACCTGTTAATTCGCCAAATTCATTCATAACATTTTGAACAATGGACGGCACCGCATCATACAAAGAATTTGCGGCTTCACGACCTTGGAAATAAACGTCTGGATTTTGTGCTGTACCACGAATTTTTGGATTATTTGGATTTAATGAATTTTCACGATATTTTAATATTTGATCATCTGATAACAATTTATGTAATACATCGTTTGGAATTTGTTCCAGTCTGGATTCTTCGTGACTGGTTCTGAACCCATCGAAAAAGTGCAAAAACGGCACACGGGAACGAAGAGTTGCCGCATGTGCGATTGCGGCCATATCGCCGGCCTGTTGAACATTATGACTGGATAACAATGCAAACCCTGTTTGACGCACAGACATAACGTCACTGTGGTCACCAAAAATAGACAAAGCGTGTGTTGCCAAAGCACGTGCGGCAACATGCATAACGAACGGAGTTTGTTCGCCTGCGATTTTATACATATTTGGAATCATCAATAACAAACCTTGGCTGGCTGTAAAAGTCGTCGCCAAGCTACCCATTTGTAACGCACCGTGCATTGCACCGGCCGCCCCTGCTTCGGATTGCATTTCGATAATCCCTGGGATATTACCCCAGATATTTTTTTTATGTTGGAACATCCATTCATCCGCCAATTCACCCATTGTACTACTTGGGGTGATTGGATAAATTGCTGCAAATTCACTACATCTATAAGCAACATCGGCTGCTGCCCAATTTCCATCTACTATCAATTTTGACATTTTAATTTTCCTGTAATATTTTTTCTTTTGAACACTTGATGGATTTTACATGCAAACACCCCAAAATGCAAGGCAATTTTCATCCCCACCAAAAATAGGATTTTATACAAATATTATCTATTTATTTTTTCTTTACTTTTTTTTCGGGTAATTCGTTTGGGTTTCCTTTGATGCCTATTTTACCAATAAATCCATCCGATTGCTTTTTCCACATAGTTGCGTAAATTCCTCGCTTTTTGCGGCACAATTGCAAATGCGAACCCATTTCAACTATTTCCCCCTGATCCATAACAATAATTCGGTCCATATTCCGCAAAGTCGACAATCTATGCGCAATTGCAATCGTTGTTTTATTTTCGAATAATTTTTCCAGACTTTTTTGGATTGATTCTTCTGTTTGACTGTCCAGAGCGGACGTGGCTTCGTCCAGAATTAAAATCGGTGAGTTTTTCAAAAAAGCCCGGGCAATCGCAATACGTTGACGTTGACCACCAGACAGCTTAATCCCCCTGTCACCAACAATCGTATTATATTTATTCGGTGCATCCATAATAAAGCCATCTGCGGCCGCATTTTTTGCCGCCTTTTTAATTTCTTTCATATCTGCGTTTGTATTTCCGTATGCGATATTATCACGTATGCTGCGATTAAATATAGTCGTATCTTGTGGAACAAAGCTTATTGTTTTATGCAAACTATCCTGTGAAATATTTTTTATATTTTGCCCGTCTATTAAAATTTCCCCAGCCGATGGGTCATACAGTCGCAAAAGCAAGTTCACCAACGTAGACTTTCCCGCACCACTGACTCCAACAACACCTATTTTTTCGCCGTTTTTAACGGTCAAAGAAATGTTTTTTAACACAGGGATATGGGAATAAGAATGATGAAAATTTAAATTTTTAATTTCAATTTTATTATGTTTTATATTTAATTCTTTTGCATATTTGGAATCCGATACAGATATCGGAACATTCAAATAATCATAAGCCTGTTTTGCCGCACTCAAAGATTCGGAAATAACCGGCAAATCTTGGATTATTTTTTCAATCTGATTCACTATAATCGCATTAACGGTAAGCACGAAAAAGATATCCGAAATGTCAATAGTTCCCTGAATATAAAACATTGCACAAAAAGAAATCAAAGCACAAAATAGAACACTGCGGATAAACAAAGGTATACCCCAAAACGCACGTCGAACCATTCCGGCATGAATTTTATTTTTTATAAATTCTTCACGAACTTCTTTTAATCGGCTTTTTTCATAATCACGATTTGCAAATAATTTCACCGCCATAAAATTGGAAAAGCTGTCAATCAAAGCCCCAGTTAATGTTGAATATGAATTTGCAGCGGCCTTATTCGATGCGGTCATAGAATTAACAAAAACCAAACAATACAAAGTATAAAATCCTATAATCCCTGAAAAAACAAAGGCAAGTTGTTGATTGATTTTAAATAAAATAATAACATTTATTGAAATAACAGCGACCGCAGTTAAACGAACCATTATTGTGACCAAAAACTCAAAGCCTTTGGACAGATGTGCGATTTGTTCGTGAATTTTACCAACGATACGATTCTTCCAAAATTTTACTGATTGGCTGTGAACATAATCGGTTAAAACTTCGGACACATTATTCATAACCCGTGTTCGCAGTCGCATCCAAACAATATCGTCAATGATATGAATCAAAAGCGAAGCCATCAATGCCAAAAAGAACATCAACACAACGGGCAATAAAAATTCGAAAATATCTGTGTTTAAAACGGTTGCATTTTCAATTTTGCTGATGAATTGTTTTTCCAACCAAGGCAGTAATATTCTGTCTATCAATCGCCAACCCGACAGCAAAAAGAACCAAGGAATAATCATATGCATATACGGACGAAAAGCATGTCGCATATAAAACCTTAGCAGTGATTTCGGTAAAAATTGCATAATAAATCCTTTGTTTATTGAAATACAATTTTAACAAAAAATAGGATTCTTTTCTATATAAAAAAACAGGTCAAATTTACTTTGACCTGTTTTTTTTAATCTTCGTCTTTTGAATCATCATCAGAATCTTTGGACGCATCGGACACAATTTCATCCGGATTTTGTTTTATTTCTGGTTTTTCATTTAATTTATTCATGGCATAAACCATATCAATTGCACGTTGCAATTGATAATCCAGTGCGTCTTTTTCTTCGTCCGTCAATTCGCTGTAATCTTTATCTTTGTCGTCTTTGTCATTTTTTTCTTTTTCTTCGTTTTTCAACGCATTTTTAAATGACGCTTCGGAATACAGACTTTCTTTCTTTTCCACAACTTCGATTTTGCTTTGTAAAACTTCGACATCTGGTGTTATACCCGTACCCTGAATCGAAGTGCCACTTGGGGTGTAATAACGTGCAATAGTTATATGAATAGCTGTGCCGTCACCCAAAGGTTTTTGTTGTTGAACGCTTCCTTTACCAAAGCTTTGTGAACCCATCACAATACCACGACCGTTATCCTGTATCGCACCGGCCACAATTTCGGATGCGGATGCAGAACCATGGTTAATCAAAACAACAACTGGTTTACCATTTGTTAAATCACCCTTGGTTGCAAAGTTTCTTAAAATATCGTCTTCGTCACGGCTGCGGGTTGAAACAATTTCACCAGCATCCAAAAACGCATCCGACACATCAATCGCAGCAGTCAAATATCCGCCCGGATTATTACGAACGTCGACAATGTATCCGACAACATCATCTTCTTCTAATTCTTTGATTGCTTTGTTTAATTCTTTGGTTGTTGTTGCACCAAAATCAGAAATTCTGATGTATCCAACTTTTCTGTTATTTTCATTATCATCGTCTTCGGTTTCGCCTTTGATTTCGAATTTTACCGATTTTACTTTGATAATATCACGTTTAATTGTGATATTTTTTTGTTCGCCATCGGAAACAACGGTTAAATCAACTTTTGTCCCTGGGCGGCCTTTCATTTTTTTTGTTGCCTGACTTAACGTTAAATCAAATACCTGTTCGCCATCGATATGAGTGATGTAATCCCCTGCTTTTATCCCTGCTTTTTCAGCCGGCGTATCATCAATCGGAGAAATTACTTTAACCGCCCCCTTGTCACTGGTGATTTGAATACCCAATCCACCAAATTCGCCCTGTGACTTGTCATTAAAGTCTTTGAAATCATCCTTGGACAAATAAGAAGAATGCGGATCCAATGCCATCAACATACCGTTCATTGCGCCTTCTAACATTTTTCTTTCATCCGCTGGTTCCACGAAATTATTTCGAGCGGTTTCAAAAACCAAAGCCAGTTTTTTTAATTCTTCGTAAATTTGTTCTTCGGTTAAATGTTCAATTGGTTCTTTTTTTTCAGATTTGGCCGCCAAACATACGGTTGGCATAATCAAAGCACCCAAAATAAATAATTTTTTTAACATTTCTACTTTCCCTTTTTATTCAATGTTATAATAGCATATAACAAATTTTATTCATATTCAACCGCAATTTTACGGTTCGTTAAATAAAAGCTGTGGATCCACAACATTTTTACCCCGCCGGACTTCCAAATACATTTCTGGTTTGTCCGAGTTCATTCGCCCCACCGGTTCGCCGGCCAAAACATTTTGATCGATTAAAACGTCAATTTGCCCCATATTTGTCATAACTGTATTGTATCCGTTTTTATGCGACATTATTATAATTTTTCCAAATCCCCTGAAATTATCGGCAAATTTTACAACCCCGTCCGCAGGGGCAACAACCAAAGCATTTGATCGGGATGCAATTTTCCAACCATCTGAATTTCGGCCAGAATTTATTTTTTCACCAAAAACCTGAACCAATCGTCCAGACACCGGCGGATTTAATTTACGGCGACTGAACTTTGCGGATTCAGACATTTTTGAACTGCCCACACCTGCGGACAATTCGGATATATTTTTTGCTTTGTCTGATAAGTTTTTCAACTTGTTTTTTATGCTTATTTGTTCTGTTTTTAATTTACGATTTTGAGCCGAACGATTTTTTAATAAATCATCCAATTCTTTTTTTTGCTTTGCGTATTTTTCAGCCGTTTTATCTAACTTTGCTTTTTCTTTGATTCTTTGATTACGGACATCTTCTAATTCTTCTAATTTTTCCTGAACCAATGTTATTTCTTGTTGAAAGTTCTGTGCCGCACCAGATAAAACCGCAGTCGTTAATATATAATCATTCATATTTTCAGAATCAAAACTGGGGTGGGATGCGATAAATAAAATGCTGGCAGCAGAATTTGCAATCGTTTCTTTGTTTTCACCCAATTGCACGTTCAAAGCATCGTATTGCTTATTTAAATCGTTTATTTTTGCTTGGATTTTTGCACGCTCGTCGTCCAATTCGTTGAATTTTTCGGCCGTTTTAACCAAGTCTTTTTTTGTCGCATCAATCGCCTTTTGCGAAGTTTCGACTTTTTTTTGAACTTGTTTTTCCAGTGTTTCGGTTGCCTTTATTTGGGATTGAATTTTTGAAAGTTCACTATTTGCAACCGCACCGGTTGCAAATAGTGTTACAAAAATAAAAGCAATCAATTTCATATTTACTTCACATTTACTTTCAAGTATGTTTTTTTGCCTTTGCGTAAAATCAAAGACTGACCCGATTTCAAATTCAATGCCGAATTAACATCCGTTATTTTTTCATCATCGATTGTTAATCCACCCTGCACAATTGTTCTGCGGGCTTCGGATTTCGAAGGCACCAAATCAATTTCAGTTATAAAATCAATAACACTTATTTCGCCATCTTTTGATTCAAAATCAATGGTCGGTGCCGATTCGCTATTACCACCAGAAAACAATTCATTTGATGTTTTTTCGGCCATTAACGCATTATCCGTACCATGTGCCAATTCGGTTGCCAAAAATGCCAATTTTTGTTTTACTTCGTTTAATTGCGAGCCTTCGAATTTTTCATACTGTGCAATTTCGGACAAAGACAAATCAGTAAACAATTTCAAAAATTTAATTACCAAATCATCCGAAACATTGCGAAAATATTGATAATATTCATATGGCGATGTTTTGTCTTCGTTAACCCAGACAGCATTTCCGGCCGACTTTCCGATTTTATTACCGTTTGAATCTGTAATCAGTGCAGTTGATAAAACAAATACTTCGGTTCTTTCTTTTTTACGGATAAGTTCAACCCCCATAATAGAATTACCCCATTGATCCGCACCACAAACCTGTAAAATACAATTATGTTTTTTATACAATTCCCAAAAGTCAACAGCTTGGAAAGTCATATAATTAAATTCCAAAAATGTCATCCCCGTTTCCAATCTGCGTTTTACAGATTCCATCGCCAGCATTCGTGGCACAGTAAAATCAGTCCCGAATTTCGCCAAAAAATCCAAATGAGAATACCCATGCATCCATTCGTAATTATCAACCATAATCGCAGGCGATTTATCGTCTTTGTCGAAACTTATAAATTTTGAATACGATTTTTTCAACCCGTCCAGATTTTTATTTAAATCATCTTCGGATAACATTGGTCGCCCCGTATCACGTCCCGACGGATCGCCAATACGTCCCGTTGCACCCCCAACAAGCAAAATAGTTTTATGTCCATATTTTTGAAAAAGACGCATCATCATAACCGGCACCAAATGCCCAACGTGAAGCGAGTCCGCAGTTGGATCCGACCCCAAATAAACGCCGATTTTTCCCAAATTCAATGCATCATTTAACCCATTCAAATTTGAAAATTGATGAACAAAACCACGTTGTTCCAATTCATTTAACAATTCATTTTTCATAAATATTCCCCATTATTAAAC
>CAYIZJ010000002.1:0-18160 GCA_964368045.1 uncultured Muribaculaceae bacterium | reverse complement strand
CAAAAACATTATAAAAAAAGAGGCCAATTCTTTGGCCTCTTTTTTTTAAAATCGCATAGTTAAAATTATTTCAACATTTTTGCAACTTCATCAGCCAAGTTATCTTCTGCTTTTTCGATACCTTCACCCAATACGTAATAAGAAAATCCTGTTAATTTTCCACCCAAATCAGCCAACATTTGTTTTACTGTTTTGCTTGGATCCATAACGAAAGGTTGTTCTTCTAATACTGATTCACCGTACCATTTTTGGATACGTCCCTTTACCATATTTTCAACAATATTTTCAGGTTTTCCATCAGTTGCACCAGATTCGATGAACACTTTCTTTTCACGTTCAACGGCCACAGGGTCAACATCTTCGATTGTCATAAATTCTGGTTTGTTTGCAGCAATGTGCATAGCGACTTTTTGTCCAACTTCGTCGATTTTGTCTGCATCACCATCGATACCAACAACAACACCGATTTGTCCCATATTTGGAACCAAAGAATTATGAACATAGGTATAAATATTTTGTCCAGATACTTTTGAAATACGACGTAAATTCATATTTTCACCAATTGTTGCAATAGTTGCCGCAATGTCATCTTGGACTGCGTTCAAGGTCGCATCAAAATCACCGTTTAATTCGGCAGCTTTGTTTGCAACGTCTGCAACCAATTTTTGGAATTTTTCATTTTTCGCAACAAAGTCTGTTTCTGCATTCAATTCAACAACGCAGCCAAAAGAATCACATTTAACAACAGTTACCAATCCGGACGCAGCAACACGGCCTGCTTTGGACGCTGCTTTTACGATACCTTTTTGTCTTAACCAATCTGCGGCCAATTGAACATCGCCGTCATTTTCGATTAACGCTTTTTTGCAATCCAACATACCTGCACTGGTCATTTCGCGCAAAGTTTGAATCAATTTTGCTGTAATTTCTGCCATTGTTTTCCCCTTTTTTTATAGTTTTATATTTTAAAGTATATAATTTTGGGGCAAATAATTTACCCCAAAATAAAAATTAAAAGAATTATTATTCTGCAATTTCTTTGCTTGTTTTTTCAGCCAATTTTTCACGACGTTCGTTTTTCGCTTCGGATTTTTTGGCTTTTTCTTTTGCGTCTGCTTTTTTTGCTTCGTCTTCGAATTCTTCTGCAACAGTTGATTTAACAACGGATTCAACTTTTTTTCTTGCCCCGCCGTCCAATCTTTTTTCGATTCCAGACAAAATAGCATCAACAAACAAGTCGCAATACAATTGAGTCGCACGTGAAGCGTCATCATTACCTGGAATTGGGTAATCAACGACTTCTGGATTTGCGTTTGTATCACAAATTGCAATTGTTGGGATATTTAAATTTTTTGCTTCACGAACCGCATTCATTTCACGTGGTACGTCAATAACAACAACAGCCTGAGGAACGCCGTGCATTTCCATAACACCACCAAAATTGTCACGCAATTTTTTGGATTCTTTGGTCATAACACCGACTTCTTTTTTAGTCAGACCCAATTTTTCAGCATTTTCAATATCAGCTTCCATTTTTTTCAAACGACGAATGCTTGTCGAAACAGTTGGCCAGTTAGTCATCATACCACCCAACCATCTGTGGTTAACATAGAATTGACCGCAACGCATTGCTGCATCTTTTACTATTTCTTTGGCCTGATGTTTTGTTGCGACGAACAAGATTTTTCCGCCAGCTGCTGCGATTGCTTCCAGTGCAACCAAAGAACGGTGCATCAAAGGAGCTGTTTTATTCAAGTTGATAATGTGAATTTTATCTTTTACACCGTAAACGTATGGTGTCATCAAAGGATTCCAGCGTCTTGTATGGTGTCCAAAGTGAACGCCAGCTTCCATCAATTGTTTCATTGTAAATTTAGGCAATGCCATTTTTATTTCCTTTTGTTTCTGTTTTTCCTTGTTTTTCGCCACATCCCGTTAAAAACGGACAGAAATCAGCAAAAAACTGTGTTATTCATGCGGTTTTTTTTCGCACGTGATGACATAATAAGACAAATAACAAACAAAATCAAGTAAAAAGTGCCAAAAATATTGATTTTTGGCACAGTTAATAAATTTAAAGCAATTGATTAAAATTCGAATTCTACATCTTCGAAATCATCGGGGTCCGTCGGAGTCATTGGAACAAATGGCGCCAATGTTAAAGTTGGGTAATAACCGCAATCGGCCGTATAAACGAAATAACCTGTGTCGTCTTCATATGTTTCGCCAACCATTGGCTGGGCCGGTAAATAACAACTGCTGGGATAACGACCACCGGTTGAACATTGTAATTCAACGCCATCCGCATTTTTAAATTTTGGACAATCAATCTGTGGGTAACCATATTTTGCATCCGCACCGCAAACGTCCGCAAAAGCATTTTGAACAAATCCCACGGCAATCAAAAATATGCAAAATTTTTTTATTATTTCCATACTCTTATAATATCATTTGTTTTGGAATATTTCCAGCCAAAATTTTCAAGCGCAGTTAACAAAACGGGTGTTTCATCAACGGCCACCATAATAGATGCACTGTCGTCAAAAATTCTGGACAAATCAAATGCGACACCGCTTTCACGGGCAGAATTATTAAAATCCAACCATTCATATAAATTATCAATATCAACAAAAATCATTGATTTATCAACATTTGTATTATTGCTATCATCCAAAGTAATCCAATTATATATATAGTTGTCATTTAACCAATTTTTTGCAATTGCCAAATTTACACCCATATAAATATTTGCCGAATATGAAGTTGCTGATAATTTTTCGCCTTCGATTTTGGTCGAAGAAATTAAATTCATCAATCTTTCATCAGTGGAAAAAGCCAAAAAATCTTTTAACGAAGTACTGTCTGCATATGGGGATAAAACATCAAAAATAATTTGACGGCGGGCTTCGGTCAAAGCAATCGATTTCGCAGCATTTGCGGTATCGCTGGTGATATTAACATATGCGGTACCCGTACGCACATTATCCTTTGCCCAAACCGGCAAAGCAACCAAACAAACCAAACTAAAAGCAATTATTTTTTTTATCATTTTTTACCCTATAACGGATTTATCAATTAAACATACCCGCATAAGGATATATACAAAAGCTTAAAAAATCAAGACTTGTTTTTTAAAATTTTGCTTTGAACCCTACTTTGAAGCCAACTGATTTAAAGAAAGATTCAATTTCGCTTTCAGCTGTACATACCCATCCTGGACATGCGGCCTCTAAGTTTGCTATTTGCTGTGCGGTTTGTTGAATTGTATATTCTACTGTGCCTTCTGCGACGCTTGCAGTTAAAATAGTGTCAGCGGGACGACCTGTACCGACCCAATCAGCCACTAAATTATTAAACCAGCCTTCGAAAAATTCCGGATTATTATAAGTATTGGCAGTTGCACCCGACACCGAATAAAAATCATACGTCAATCCAACCGTCAACATCATAGAATCTGAAATCGCCGCATTGTAATCGGCACCAAGAGCAAAATGTAACGCCGAACCAAAATCGCCTGTGTCTTCGACACTTTTTGGATGTGCCCAATCATAACGATATGGCTGATCACCAATTGCACTGTACGACGGCAAGCCTATTTCCATTCTGGCGGTGACATAATTATCTGGATTTATATCATATCGCCCTTCCATTGCGATATATGGTCCCATCCAAGTCACATCATAAGCATGCGAAACACCGGATTGTTCAAAATAATATGTTCCGCCTGTATCCAATCCCGAACCCCAACCGGAATCAGGCACCAAACCATCCGCAGAATCGCCACGCCAAATAATTGCCTGTGAACCGTTTGGATAAACAACTATGATTGCAGGATCACATTGAACTTCGCCACCTTGGGTTTCAAAACAAGCCGCAGTATCAACCGATAAACCATAATTATTCGATGTTTGCAAAGTATAATTATCATAACGAACACCAATGGATGGTGTTACTTTCATCGCACCGATTTGAAATGCATCCGTAAATCCTAACCCCGCATGAAAGCCCAACATACTGCCACCATCAGATGTTCCAATTGATATTGCATGTCCGACCTGATTTCCGATAATATTATTTGAACCATCAACCCACGTTGTGACCAAATACCCACCATTTGTGATATCGTCGTCAATCATTGAACTTTCGCCATTTTGCATACCGTATGTCAACCCCAAATCAAAATCCATCAAACTGTCGCCCATACTGAATCTATATTTCATATCTGCGTTCACAGTCAACCAATCAACATTATTATAAGACAAAATACTGCCGGCTGTATTTAATGATGTTTGCCACATCGAAGATTCATACCCCAAATATCCGTTCAGAAAAAAGCCTTCTTGGGCGGTTGCCCCCGAATTTGTGGATTGTGCGACCTGTCTGTTATTTGTAGTCATTGGTGTCGCATAATTTTTACGGGTATAATCCGTTGGTGCATATGTTGCCTGTTGACGAATAAAAGTCGGCTGATTTGAATAATTATTCGGCTGAACATATTGGGTTTGTGGTGTTTGATACGTTCCCGTATAATAAGTCCCAGCCGCCTGTACAGCGATTGGAAAACCGACTAAGCCCAAAGCACACATAATTTTTTTTGTTATATTTTTCATTTTATTTCTCTTTTTATTTTTTTTCATTATAGCATAAATTCCTTGAAAAAAAAATAGTTATTGTTTAATATTTAATTTGTCCAATCTGCGACCATGGCGGAATTGGTAGACGCGCAACGTTGAGGTCGTTGTAAGGAAACTTGTGGGGGTTCAAGTCCCCCTGGTCGCACCATTTTTTCTATCAATTCCGGCGGAATTGGTTTCTTACTTCGTAAAACTCAAAGCTTTGCTTTTTCGTTAACTTCGTTTCGGTCAACCGATTTGTAATATTTTTTCACGTTTCACTATTGTTCACTCAAAAAATAAACAAATGCGATACCTTGTGTTTCAAAAAACAATTATCAATTGTTTTTGTGAAAACAAGCGCGCAACGTTGAGGCGTGTCTCGGAAACTTGTGGGGGTTCAAGTCCCCCTGGTCGCACCATTTTTTTTAAAAAAATTCTTTTTATATTGTCTTATTTTACACTTGCGGTAAATTCATTGAATTTGCTATGATACATCATAGGAAATGAAGAAAAATATAACGATTTTTACTGTATTGCTTGGAATACTGGGGCTGGGGGTCGCAAATGCGTCCGTGACCGCCAATGATTCCGTACGCAATTCTGTTCGAAGTTCAGGAAAAACAACCCAAACTGCAACCGCACGTGGGACAGCGACAAGCAACCGTGGAAATGATTCTTCTCAATCGGTCGTATCCAGAACAGCAACGAATACAGCGGAACAAAAAAACATTATAATTCGCAACAATTCAAATTCTGTGCAATCCAGAACCGCAACAACACCACAAACCAGCGCAAAAAATTTAACATCCAGAAGTACCATAACAACAAACCCTGCTCGTTCGGCCGTATCCCGTGCAAATACAACCCAATCAAAGACATCAATTGGACGTACGGCAACGCAAACACCGACAATCATTTCCCGCAACGCAACACAAAGTATGCAAGACATAATAAATAACGAATCCAAATATTCCGATTGCCGTGAGATTTTTTATGAATGTATGGATGAATTTTGTGCGAACAAAGATGCCGATTTAAAAAGATGCGCCTGTTCGGATAGAATAAGCGAATTTTCCGATATGCAAAATCAAATCGACAGTTTCGAAAAAGAATTAAATAAATTCAACGAAAGACTATTAACTGTCAGTATGGATGCCGAAGATGCTTTGGCTATATCACAGGCGACCGAAGGTGAAATTGCATTTAATTATAACGACAATTCAGAATCCAAAGATATTTTGGATGAAATTTCGGACAGATTAAAATCCCAAACTTCACAAAATAATTATGAACGTAATATGAACGCAATATCTTTGTCATTGGATATCGATTCTGCCTTTGACAATGTAAACTTTATGCAGGGTGCGGATACAGTATTAAAAGAAGGCACAGACCTGTACAATGCAATATTGCCAACATGCCGTGAAATAGTTGCCGAAGTTTGCGACGCACAGGCACTGATTTTGGCCGAAAGCGGTTATAAAATGAAAATCGAACAAGATTGCAACACCGTAAAAAAAGCTTATGACTCTCTGGAAATTCAGGCCGCAAACAAAGTGCGAGAAGGAAGTGCCTTATTGGACATGTCACGATTGGATACACATCAACAAAGAAATTCCGATGATATTTTAACCTGTAAAACGAAAATGCTGGAATCTATGCAATCGTCCAGTGTCTGTGGCGAAAATCTTTCCAAATGTTTGGATACAACCGGTCAATATATAAACCCAACCACGGGGGACGCTTTTTTAACTGTGAATCTGCACAAGCTGTCCGATTTAATAACACGACCAACCGGAAATAAAACATGGGCAGAAACATTGAACAATCAGCCTTTCGTTACATATCTGGAATCAAAGAAAAAATATCTGGAGCCTGCAATGGAAAATTGTCAGGATGTATCCGATTTAGTCTGGGAAGACTTTATCGAAGATGCGCTGGGAAAAATCAAATTAGCCCAAGGCGAAAAAATCGAAGAAATACGTCAAAGTTGTACTACCCTGACGGCAGAATGTTTATCCAACAACTATGATTCTATTACCGAATTTGATTCACGTGCTTTATCAATATTCGGTGTTTTGGCGGACAAAACAGTGAACGAAATGTGTTCGGACGTTCGTACTTCTTGTTCTGTTTTAATGGAAAATACGGGCGGCGGACAAAATGACTGGTCAACCGGTATTGATGGCATATCAATGGAAAATACTTATGCTACAATATTAAAAACTTGTATGCAGGTCGGAAAATCTTGTATGACGGAATCGTGTACTTCTATATCGGGCAACTTTGCCCTGTGCGAAGACGTCGACGGTTCTCCGAAAAGACATTCTATTTTATTGGGACAATTATGCTGGGATGAAGTCCAAGCTTGTGTGGAATCATCCGGTATGGAAAAAATAAACGGGATATTTGATCAATTTGCAAAAAACGATAATTTTTATGACGATTTATATAAAAATTACCAAACAGATTCAGATTGTACTTCATCGAACACAGATGGAATTTGCGTTTACAATCAATGCCGCAATAAAACCGGCGACGATTTAAAGCTTTGCCGTTTGACCGAACAGATTTGGGGCAATTGTGAATACAACCCACTGGACTTAGACCGTGAAGAAAACAAGATTTTAATGCCGGATACATATTTTGAAACTTTGCTTTCGTGGTTTGCGACCAACACAAACACCGAAGACATCGATTACAATTGCCGTGTTCGTGCCTGCCCTGATGGATTCATACCTGTTAACGGAACATGTATCGCAAATGACAATATAGACAGCGACGGCGATTTATGTGCGACTTTGATTGAACCGTACGAAGGAAGAACAAATTGCTGCGAAACAAATAAAACCGATTCATTTGGAAATTGTTGTATGAACACATTCGTTGTTTATTCGGACGAAGAAGCAGATATTAACATAACAATATGTGCCCCAACACCTGAAAACGAAGACACCCCAATGGACGGAATACTATTATACACGGAAGAAGAATTTGGAAGTCTTTATTGCATCGGCCAAATTGGCGATACAGATGACAGCAATACAAACATAACCGAAAACTTCCCAAGCGGCGATACATATTTCTGTGACGGAAAAATCATCTGGATTACAAATGACAGCCATTATTTAAATCCAGGGGATACAAGCGTTAATGATTTAAAAGTTATTATGAACTTTACAGAAGAAGATGACGTTGAATGTGATTACAGACTGTACGAAGGCGATGTATACGAAACACCAAACGGGTGCCCGCCAATTGGAACAATTAACGAAACAAATATTAAATATATGTAAAAAATTATTCTGAAATCAAATCGGATACAATGGATGACACATTTACAATCGCAGGGTTAATTTTCTTCATATCATTTGCGTTAAATTTACCCAAAACCCAATCGGCAACATCGCATTCCAAACCCAATTCACGGGGATGAGAAATTCCAATACGAACACGATGAAAATCATTCCCGACCAAATTATCAATCGATTTTATTCCGTTATGACCCGCACTACCGCCGCCTTTTTTGGTTTTAACTTCGCCTGTGTTTATATCCAATTCATCATGAATTACGATTAAATTATCAATTGGTAATTTATAAAATTTCATCAAAGCCAAAACCGATTCGCCGCTTTTGTTCATGTACGTTTGTGGTTTTGCGAATATTATTTTCTTATTCGAATTTGTAACACAGCTTGTAACCAATGCATTAAAAGCGGACTTCCATTTATCGGCACCCATATCATCCGCAATATAATCCACCGCCATAAACCCAACATTATGACGGGTCTTTGAATATTTATCCCCCGGATTGCCCAGACCAATTATTAAAATCGTTTTATTTTCACTCATAACTTTTATTTTCACCTATTATATAGTATAATAACACAATCAGAATAAAAAACCAAGAAAAGGAAACAAAATGAAAAACAAAATATTGGCAACAGGATTGATGGCTTGTGCTATTGGAATTTATGCAACACCTTCGAAAGCTTTGATATTCGACCCATATGTTGGTGGCGGTATCGGAATTGGGCAAACCAGTCTTTTCGATATTGGGGACGGATTTGATTCTGAATTAAATTCAACTATGACCTATTCTGGATTTATCGGGGCCGAAATTTTAATTTTCCGTGCAGAATTGGAATATGATTATATTAAATCCAGTATGACAGAATTACAAACTGTTATGGCAAATGCTTATATTTCTATGCCGACCCCTGTTATTAAGCCATATTTTGGATTGGGGTTGGGCGTTATTACCGATGGTAAAGTCGGCGAAAATTTGAACTATAACGTTGATACAAACAAATCACTATATCAAATTATGGCGGGACTGGCTTTTGATTTACCGGCTGTTCCTTTTGTGTTCGATGTCGAAGCCCGAATAAAAGGATCAAATAATATGTATTACAGTTCTTTGACAAACGATTACCCTAATCTTTATCAAATGGAATTACGTGGCAAAGTCAGATATATGTTCTAAATACACAAAACCAAAGATAAAAAAATATGTTAATACTGATTGATGGAAATTCGCTTTTATTTCGTGCCTATTACGGGGTTCGTGCTACGATGTCTCGTTCGGACGGTGTACCAACAAATGCGGTTTATGGTTTTATGAATATGATTTTGCCGATTATTTCCGGTGCAAAATCTGATGATAAAATCGTATGCGTTTTTGATGCTTCGAAAACAACTTTTCGAAATAAAATATACCCCGAATACAAAGCGAACCGTCAATCAACACCCGAAGATTTAGTAAAACAAATTGAAATTGTTCGTGGTGCGGTTCGATCGATGGGTGTTCCTGTTTTATGTGTACCAGATGTCGAAGCCGATGACGTTATCGCAACACTGACATATCAAAACAAATCGAATTGCGAAATACAAATCGTCACCAGCGACAAAGATTTAATGCAGTTAATCGAAGATAATGTATCGTTATATGATGGCGGAAAATCAAAAACTATTCGCACACCCGAAGTATTTGAAAAATTTGGTGTTCGTCCCGATCAGGTCATAGACACCCAAAGTTTAATGGGCGATTCAACCGACAATGTCCCAGGGGTCAAAGGTATTGGACCGAAAAAAGCAGCCGAGCTTATCACCGAATTCGACAGTTTGGACGGCGTTTATGAAAATTTGGATAAAATACAAAACGAAAGAACAAAAAATCTTTTAACCGAGTACAAGCAAAACGCATATATTTCAAAAGAACTGGTTAAATTAAAAACAGACGTTGATTTGGATGGGTTGGAATTGGGAAACTTTGTTCTGAATTCTGACACCGCAATTGAATTTGCGAAAACACAAATAGAAAGCAAATCTTTGGTTGAAAAAATTCAAAAAATGGCCGATAAAAAAAATGTGCAAAAATCATCCACCACACCAGAACAAACAACGATAATTCCCGACGATTTAATGGCTTGTGACGCAATTGATACCGAAACAATCGCACCAACCAAAACCGATTCGATTTCTGCGACGTATGACGCAATTCAAACGGTTGCTGAATTAGACAGCTTTTTAAAAACGGTAAAAAATATAATCGCAATCGATACCGAAACAACCGGATTAAATCAAATGGCGGATAAAATTGTCGGAATTTCAATGGCAACAACTGGTAACCGTGGTGTTTACGTACCAATTCGACATAAATCAACACAGGTTGATTTGTTTGCATCCGACAGCTATATCCCAAATCAATTAGATATGAAAACTGTTTATGAAAAATTATGGCCAATATTAACTGATGAAAATATTATCAAAGTCGGACATAACCTAAAATACGATTTCCATATTTTGGAAAATGAAAACTGGGATACAACCAAAATTAAACCAATTGATGACACTATGCTGATGTCTTATGCTTTGTATGGTTCAAAACATTTGCATAATTTGGATGATTTGGCCGACAAATATTTAAATCATACAAACATTGCTTTTTCATCCCTATTTCCGCCAAAATCGGATAATAAAAATTTTGATGAACTGGAAATTAAAAATGCAACGCCATATGCCGCCGAAGACGCCGTTGTATGTCTGGAACTGTATAACCTATTCCACACAGAATTAAAAAAATCGCCTGATATCAATAAATTATACCGTGAAATTGATTTGCCTTTGATGCCCGTTTTATTAAAAATGGAACGCAATGGTGTGGCATTGGATATTGAAAAATTAAATACATTATCCATTTTATTTCACCAAAAAATTACAGAAACCGAACAAAAAATTTGGAAAATTGTGGGGCATGAATTTAATATATCCAGTCCAAAACAATTGGCGACGATATTATTTGATGAATTAAATTTGCCGGCAAATAAAAAACGTTCAACGGACGCAGACACATTAAACGAATTATCGGATTCACACGAAATTATACCGCTTGTTTTGGAACATCGTTCGATATCAAAATTGGCGGGAACATATACAGATTCTTTATCTAAATTGGCGGGCAAAGACGGACGAATTCACACCAGTTATTTACAAACCAGCACAAATACGGGACGTTTATCCAGTCGAAATCCAAATTTGCAAAATATTCCAATTAAAACCGAACTGGGCGAAGAAATCAGAAAATGCTTTATTGCGGAAAGCGGCAAAGTTTTAATATGTATCGATTATTCCCAGATGCAATTACGTCTGATGGCGGATTTTGCGGATGTCAAAGTATTCAAAGAAACATTTAACAAAAACCAAGACATTCACGAACAAACAGCACGAAAAATATTCAATATTCCAGCCGATGTTCCTGTTGCCAAAGATTTACGTCGTGCGGCAAAAACTGTGAACTTTTCAATTATTTACGGAATTTCATCCTTTGGTTTGGGAAATTTATTAAATATTTCAGCGACCGAGGCACAAAGAACAATCAATTCATATTTGGAAGGAATCCCAGAAATCAAGACATACATCGAAAAAATCAAAGCATTTGCGAATGATAATGGTTATGTTTTGACGCCACACGGCAGAAAAATTGAATTGCCGGACGTAAAAAATCCAAGACTTCGTAGTTATGCAATGCGGGCTGCGATAAATGCACCAATCCAAGGATTCGAAGCCGACATCATGAGAAAAGTTTTAATAAAATTGGATAAATTATTTGAAAAAGACAATTATATAAAAATGATTTTACAAATTCACGATGAAATTGTTTTCGAATGCGATGAAGATTACGCAACCGAGGCCGCAAACAGAATAAAACAAGAAATGGAAAACATAGAACAATTATCCGTACCATTGGAAGCCGATTGGAATATTGAAAAATTTTGGGGCAAATAATTTTTTTCATATTTTAAAAATTTAATTTTCAAAAACTGGATTTTAAAATCCAGTTTTTTATTTTGAAAAAATTTTTTTTCGAATTTTTATTTTTTGTTTTTAAAATTATAAAAACAAAAAAGTCCGACACATTTGCCGGACTTAAATTTTTATCAATCAATAGATGATTATTTCAAAGCATCTACGATTTGTTGATATGGTATTGCACCTGGGAACGCTTCGTCACCGATAATCAAGAATGGTGTTCCTTGGATGTTAAAGCGTTGTGCCAAGTCACGGACTTGTGCCATTTCTGCGTTAACAGTTGGGCTTTGCATATCTTTTTCCAATTGATCTACGTCCAAACCAACAGATTCAGCCAATTCCAAAACGTTATTTTTAACAATTTCTGGGGCTTTTTGTTGATCTTTCAAATCTTCTTGTGTGTAATATTCTTTTGCCATCAAAGCTTTGTCCAAAGCAATTGCTTTGTCGTTGCTTTGCATTTTTGCAGCAATAGTTGCACGTGCAGCAGAATCAGACAAAGGACCATGAATCGAGAAGTTTTTCATAACTACACGAACATCATCACGTTCTGAAACAACTCTTTCCAATTCAGCATGGGCACGACGGCAATAACCACAAGAGTGAGCAGAGAACAAATAAATTGTTTTTTCAGCATTTTCTTTACCCAAAATCGGTGCATTTCTTGTCATAGAATCTGCATTTTTGCGGACATAAGATTTAATGCCTTTGCTTGCTTTTTCTTGTTCTTGTTTTTGCATAGCTTCGGCCATGTTTTTCAAGATACCAGGGTTTACATTTGTTAAGTACATAGGTGTAACAGTACCAACGACGAACACAATCGCAATTACTTCGATTGCTTTTTTTACTAAGTTTTTCTTTTCAGATTTTTTTGAACCCATAACTTTATCAGCGATAATACCGCCAACCAAGTACAAAGCCAAAGCAACCAAAAGAATCAATATAGTCCAAGCCATAGTTTTTCTCCTTACTTTATTTTGAACAATGTCATTGTATTAAATATATATGTGGTTCGCAAGATAAAAATTATATTTTTTTATAACCCCAGCGACTGTCTGGGATATGGTAAATTCACTCCCTGATTTTCACAGATTTTCATCATAAATTTACGTAAATCTGAAATATTTACAGGCAAATTATACAATCTGTCCAAATATGGCGTCGCACATTTTGAACAAACTGCCCGACCAGTTTTTGGGGATAAATTTGTTAAATCATTTTTTGACCCACAACCCGAACATTCGGTCAAATCCAGTCCATACCCCATATCCGACATAAAACCCAATTCCCAACCGATATAAACGCTTTTCGGACACATGTTAACATCGGCCAAATCAACCAAAGCTTTTATTGTTTTGTCGTATAATCCGTTGAAATTTTCTCTTTCTGGTAGCAACAGCCCTATCAAAGAAAAGATTGAATTCATATAGCCCAGTAATTTTTTATCCATCATCAATAAAACAGATAAATTTTTAATTGAATTAAATTTAACAACCCCCAATTGCGAATCCAATCTGGCATTCCAAGAAATTTCACCCATTTGCCCTGTGACGGGTTTATTTTTTTTCGCAACCTGTCCGCCCTTTATCATACCGGCCAATATACCAAAATCAGCGGTAAAAAATTTCGCAATAAAATCCCGTTCGCCAAAAGGTCTTAATTCAATTAAAATGCCGACAGTTTCCAATTTCATAAAACGATTATACATAATAAAAATTAAAAAAACAACGCCCAAAATGGGCGATGCTTTATGCGATTTGAAAATCTTCGCTTTTCATTTGAATATCTGGCATATCTGTTAAATCTTTTAAATATTTTTTTGCGATACCAAATCTTTTTGTTTTGGCTGCCTGATTTTCTAAATCGTTGACTTCATTGCCCGATTTATCCAAATGAATCGAATGCGTTTGAACATCCAAATCATTATTTATTTCAACGACAATAGGATTTTTAACGGAATCTTTTGACAACCCTTCACCCAAAGATTTTACCCATCCCTGTCGCATAGGTCGCAATTTATTCAGCAATATTTTTCCCGCCAACATCATTTTAATTTGGGAATCAGCCGAAGAATTGTTATATACGGCCTCGACCGCATTGGCCATATCATCCTGACTTAGTGACATACTTTTTTGAATAATTTTTCCGTCTTTGTCTTTTAATTCTTTTTGATATTCCATAATGTCCGACAAAGCCAACAAGCCTTTTTGAATATCGGATGCATAACTGGTATCGATTTTAAAATGCTGTTCCAATTTATCCATATTATTGATTGTTTTTAATATTTGCGTATCAATTGGGACACCTGTACGTGCGGCACGAACCAACCCATACAACACTTCGGCCAATAGCATTTTATCCATTTTATTTGGTTTTTTGTTTGTTTGGGCACCAGTATCATAAATATTGATTTGAACGTCCCCATTTGGCAATTTTTCAAAGTTTTGCTGTCCGGTGTGTCTGTCGATATCCCAAACGTCACCTTTGAATAAATTCGTTAATTCAACAACAACATATGCCAGTGCCATTTTTCTTTTTTGTTCTGCGTTTACATTCACTTTGTCCAAAGTATGACCGGCGGCCATATCCATCAATTTATACCCGATACTATCGCTGCCGACACCGTAATATTCCCAGTTCGATACATTTGGTGTAAATTTTTCCCCGCCAATATTAACGGTTATGTCTGAATATAATTTTTTGGCCTTTTCAAATTGTTTATTTCCATAAACTGTGTCGACTTCGTATTCGGCGGAATCTTTGGCTTGTTTTACCACTTTTTCCAAAGATTTAAATTTTGGATTTTGAGCCGCCATTTTTTTAACCGATTTTGAAATCACATCAAATCCCGCACGGGAACGTTCCAAAGCATATGGGCGAAGCAATGACAAAACCTTGGTTTCTATTTTGTTTGTTTTATTATTTAATATTTGTATTTTTGCGGTAACCCAAAATGAACCTGCCCCCAAAATTTCATCCACAGATTTTATATTTGTTGCCAATTTATTCGGCAAAGCCTTTTTAATCGAATCGAATAATTCCCAACGGGATGGAATGTTTGCGGTGTCTTTTAATTTTCCCAAATCATGACGAATTTCGGACGGCAAATTCGGAACATAGGACAGCAATTGTCCAAATTTAACCCACGCAGGCCCCATCGTTTCAAAGAACATTCGCAATCCGTCACCAATACTGTTGGATTTGTTATCCGCCCCCTTGTCCGCAGATGTGATTGCGGATAAAATCAAACCTTGTTCATATTCTTCGAACGAAGTTATCACATTATTAAATATCATTTCGGCGTCGTTACGATATTTATCGTCTTTTGGGAAAATCATATCGCATACGAAATCGATTTTTTCCTTCATTGTTGGATTTTCAGATATTCGACTTAATAATTTATTCATAATATACGAACGACCGCCCAAATCCATATCCCAAAAAGTTTTGTAAAAAACTTCTAATTGTTCTTTTGTGTATATTTCTGTGTTGTTTCTTATTTTATCAATTTTGATGAATTCAGACTGTACTTTATTTATCGATACATCCGTTAATTTTGAAGTAATAAAATCAATCGCAATCAAAGACTTATCGGGATCAGTTCGCAGAAATTCAAAAAAAGTTTCGAACATCGACCCCCGCATTGAATTGCTTTGTGCGTCTTTATCCGCAAAAGAAATCTTTCTGTTTTCATTAAACTGATTTGATAATTTTTTCTGTGTTACAGTTTTATCCGACATCAACCGGAATAATTTTGCCCTGTCCGATTTTGACATCAGCGTTACATCATCATAAGCAGATTCTTTTTTTATCATGCTTTTCACATTTTCCAATGCGTCTGGGATATACTTTTTCGCATAAGACATACAAGTATCGTCAGATAACATATTTATGTATTCCGACATTTTTTTTGCATATTCCGGCGACCCATCATCTTTGCCGATTTGTTCGAATACGGCATCAACATATATTTCAAACAATTGATTTTTAATATCTGGGAATTTCAAACCATTATCATCGACCCGTATATAATTTGGATAAACCCCAGAAATCAAAAGAATTGAATATTTTTCCCGTTCTTTGAAGCTTAATTTTTTTAAATCATTTATCAAAAGATTTAAAAAATTTGTTTGATTGGATTGATTTTCCGAAAAAAGCATTAAATCATCCATTTTGGTATAAATTTCGAATTTTTCTTTAAAATCTAAGGATTCAATGACTTTGTGTCTTTTCATATATTTCGCCATTTCATCGTTTAAAAAATCCATTGATTTAAACCGATTTTTACGAAATTCTGATTTTTCATCAAAGTTTTTGTACACCAATTCCAAAAATTCTGTAAAAGAATCGAATTTAAAATCTTTTTTCAAAATTAAATACAGCCCCGAACGCAAAGCAAAAAAGAAACCATCCGCACCGAATTTTAATTTTGGTATTTTATTTATATTTTTTTCTAAATCTTGGATATTTTTTATATTTAAAAAATCAATGCTATTAAAATATTCTTCCATTTTTGGAATTGTTTTATTTTTATCCAGTTGCGATTTTACCAATTCTTTTGAAATATGGCCTTTGAAAAATCGCTCTGCTGGGATGGCTTTTAACAATTCTGTTTCGGCACGATTTTTTAATCCCCACGCCACACCAATATCGCTTTTTTCACGCAGATTATAATTCAACATCGCAAGCCCGTCCAGATTTTGGGTTTCGATATTTAATTTCAATACAACCTTTGCCATATTGTCATAATATAATTTATTTTCTAAGGACAGCAGTTCGTCTATGACTTTTAATTTATGATGCAAACTGTTATCAAAATCACCATATTCATTATACGCAGTGCCCCGAACAAAGCTTTTGTACGCCTTGGATTTTAAAATGGTATCATATATATCATTTATTATGTATTCACAATATTCAATTTCGCCCGCCATCCCCGAATGTAACGAGAAAGATGGCCAATAACCCAAAAGCTTATTGATTTCTGACAAACTGCTCCGCAAGTCAATATCCGAAAACTTTATATATTTTTCAGCGATTTTTTTCATCACATCATCTGCGGATATTTTTTTATTTGCATAATCAACCACAGAATCAATTAAATTCAATTGTGTTTCAAAATCTTTTTTTTGTAATGAATTTTCCCATTTGCTGAATTTTTTGTATTTTTCATAATTACCATATCCAACATCAATTTTATCCATAACACCATTTTTGATGACAAAGCCGTATTCTTTATCCGCCCACCGAATATTAAAATCATACAGCAGTTCAGGTTCGTTTGTCATATTAAAACCAATTTTATTCGCATCGGTCAAAAATAACAATCCCATCATATCCATATAACGACCAATTTTTCCATCCAATAATCTTTTGTTTTCCTGGAAATTTTCATCATACATATGAAATGGAACTTTTTTACCCTTTGCCTCGGCTGCCTTTGGCATTTCAAATTTCGGTAAATCAAAATACCGATGTACGCTGGATTTATGCTTGGAATAAACAATGGTTCGTTTATCTGCCTTGCCCAACACAGTCCATATATCTTTTGCATTTATAACGTCCAGAACATCGTTATATATATCCGTTTCCACCGGCATTGGTTTACCGTAAAAATGTCGCAGATTGGCAAAAAAAGCATTCGAATTTGTATTATAATTTTTTATACGCATACATGCCGAAAACGAAGACTTTGCCACATTATCCATCAAATCCCAAAATCTTTTATCGTTTTTGTGATTATCCATATTTTGTTCGAAAAAATATCCTTTGAGCAAATAATTTTGTGCGTCTATCAAAGTATCATTTGTAAAGAATTTGTCACCAACAATCAATTCGTGTAAAACTTCCAAAGCACCATAAATATTTGTTTTATTGATTTTTTCGGTTCCATTTTTTTCAATCAATTTTTTATACAAAAGACCTTTGTAAAAATCGCTTTCTTTGTGTTTATTATATTCGGATATAAAAGATTCCCAGTTTTGTTTATCGGATTTTATATTCGCAAAATTAAATTCACCCTTTTGTTGACGTTGCATTGTTAAATATGCACGAACGTCTTCTAAACGACCCATATCACTGCCATGGACAGACAAAGCCTTTATAACTGCGGGATTAT
The DNA here is from genome assembly GCA_964368045.1 of uncultured Muribaculaceae bacterium. GTDB lineage: Bacteria > Pseudomonadota > Alphaproteobacteria > Rs-D84 > Rs-D84 > CAUTNA01. The sequence continues at coordinate 115 of CAYIZJ010000002.1, read as the reverse complement.
CAGCGTCTAATATTTTATTCAACATATTTTCATAGGCAACAGGATTATAACCGCCATCAATCAATAATTGAACCGCATTTACATCCGCACCACGTTCGTGGAAAACTGTATTCTT
>CAYIZJ010000001.1:0-45714 GCA_964368045.1 uncultured Muribaculaceae bacterium | reverse complement strand
AAACAAAGTGAAGCGTAAAAAAATTTTACAAATTGGTTTAACCGAAACGAAGTAGGCAAAGCGATTTATCGCAAGCCTTACGGAGTAAGACGAGTCCCAGGGCATCCACCAGAATAAAAAAAACACCACCGCTCGGTGGTGTTTTTATTTTTTTTATTCTTTTGTTGGTTCGTATACAATTCCTGTAAGGGTTGTTTCTTGAAACATAATTAAAGGAATTATAGGATAAATCCAGTGAGTGTTAATTTCTGTTATTGTGCCAATTCCGTATTCATTCGCAATTTTGTCTGGGGAACAATCATCAGACATTTTAATGCTTAAAAAATAATCACAGGTCCCCTTAGGTTTGATTTCTTTGGAATAAATTCCCACATTATTTGGTCCTACGTCTGGCTTTACATATGTGTCACTTAGTGTGCATGCACCAAGAGTCATAATAAAAACAAGTGATAATAATTGTTTCATTTTGTCATTCCTTTTATTTAATTTTATTTATCCGATGGGGTTTCGGTGAATTCAAATTCTTGATCGTCAGCTGTTTTTAAAATCAATTTTTCGCCTTTTAATTCGTATGAAACGATTTGTGGCAAAATTGCAAAGAATTCTTGTTCCGCTATCATCGCATTTTGTGGACCCATCATACGGGTTGAACCCGCATCAGAAAATGTAAGTTCTTTGCCGGATGTTTCGTATGTGCCGAAAAATCTGTTTACGACATTACCGAAATATCTTTGCTGGGTTGTGTCAAACCCCAATGTAATTTGAACATTGTTTTTATCGTCAGTGAACGTGTATGTTTTGCTGGATAATGTTTCGTCCTTGCCGCATGCAACCAATGTAAAGGCAATCAATATAGCAGATAATATTTTTTTCATAGAATTTCTCCTTTGTTCTATACAAGGACAATAAACCGAAAGGTTAAAAAGTTCAAGAAATAAAAATTTGACAAACAAAAATAAAAGTGTTTTAATTTGATGGTAACATAAATCAAAGGTTTTAAAAATGAAAATGAAATATCACGAAAGCAAAAGAGGTAAACTGTCGAGCGAAAGAAAGCAACGTGTCGACAGAAGAGAAGAAAAAAGATTTTTGGAAATGCAAAAAGCAATGGTTAATGAATTGTTACCAGCAAATGCCCGCCGTGTAAAATAATTTTTCTATTCCGCCTGTCCGCCAAAGAATATTTCGGTATCAACCTGTTTTGAACCGTCATCATATTGATGTAAATATAGTGCAGCGGCTTCTTCGGCAAAATTGTTTGCTGGATCGTCTTTTTTAAAATAACGGATGTTTAGATTTTTTTCACCATCAGTTGTTATTTGATGTGCTGAATTTATTGATTTTCCACTGTCATTCAAATCGGTTGAAAGTGTTATAATAGGCAATCCTGGAAAATTATCAGTTGTTTGTTTTTCAACTGTAATATTATACCAGTTGTCAAAATCAGCATTCAATGTTTCTGTGTTTGTATTTCTATCAAAAATTAAGGTTGCGTTTGTGTCTTTTAAATTCAAAACGGTGCCTGATTCAGACGATTTGACAGAACCTTTGGCTGTGCCTGTAAATACAGCGTTCGACATATCTTCGTAAATTATTTCCTTTGCCTGATATCCGCCCAGATAATATTGAGCAGCCGCAATTTCATTACCATAATCATCGATGGTTAAAAGTTTTCCTGCATCAGAATAAATCAATCCTAGATCGTTACCAAAAGATTGGAATCGGTATATTTTTGATGCGTTTTCATCGTAAAAGTCGGACGTTGTTCCAATTCTTTCCCATTGCGTGGCTTCGCCAAATCGCATACTGTTTATGCCGATTATTTTTTTATCTTCATCTAATTTAAAAACTATATGCGGTGAAAAATCATTCATTCCAATCTTTGAAAAATACGAAAGACGGGAATTGGTCAAAGTTGCGATATAGTTGCCAAGCTGTGCGGATGTGTTCATATTCGTGACGGTTTGGTTAAAGCTTAGTGCTGGTGAGCCTTTGAATTCCCATGGTAATGTGGTGCCGGTGTCTCCGCCAGTGTCACCACCTGTATCCCCGCCAGTGTTTCCACCGGTATTCCCACCACCACCGATAACCGGTTTATTTAATGATGTTGCACCCATTGTGCATGCCGCAATAATTGGTATCAAAGTTAAAAATAATAATAATTTTTTCATATCTGTGTTTCCTTTTATTCCGCCTGTCCGCCAAAGAATATTTCGGTATCAACCTGTTTCGAGCCATCATCATATTGATGGATGAATATAGCGACTGCTTCTTCGGGCATATTTTCAGCAGGGTTTTCTTTTTCATAATAACCGGTCATCATTTTTCCCTGATTGTCGGACGTTATCTGATATGCTGAATTTATTGATTTTCCAGTGTCGTCTAAATCAATTAAAACAAAAGTTCCAGGGATTGAACCATCAGGTTTTATAATGCCATATTTATCAACTGTTATTTTATACCAATTAGAAAAGTTAGCTTTAAGCGTTTGAACACCTTGGGTTCCGGTTATTTCATAAGATTGATTTCTGTCGAAAGTTAGTGTTGCATTATTATCAGTCAGTTCCAAAATTTCACCTGTTTGGCTTGATTTAACCGCACCCTTGGCGGTGCCAGAAAATACATATTTATCGCCCATATATCTTTCGGCAACATTTTTAATTTTATATCCACCGATAAAATATTTTGGCTCTCCTATTTCATTTCCGTTTTCATCGACATTTAATAATTTTCCAACATCGGAATAAACCATTCCAAAGTCTTTACCAAATGATTGATACCGATATCGAACGGCTGAAAAATCGGTTGGGTCTGTAAAGTTAAAATCTGCGGTATCATCGATGCGTGTTCCAATATTATGGGCAGATAGTTGAATGTCTGTCCCTGTTATAACATTGTCAGAGTTTAATACAAACCTAAATAAACCGTTGCCGTTGAAATCTTCTGATAATAGGTTGAATTGAATGTTTTCCATATCGGCTATAAAATCATTCTCTTGGGCTGAACTGTTTAAATATGTAACCGCTGTATTTTCAGGTAATGCGCTTGTTCCTGTGTAATCCCCAGTATTTCCACCAGAATCGCCGCCAGTGTTTCCGCCTGTTGTTGGTTTGTTTAAAGATGTTGCACCCATTGTGCATGCCGCAATCAATGGTATCAAAGTTAATAATGATAGTAATTTTTTCATATCTGCTTTCCTGTTATATAGGTATTATATCACAGATATAGGGGGATTAAAAACGATTCGCTTTTACTTTTTATTATTCAAACGAAGCTGACCGCACGCACTGCCTATGTCGGTGCCACGTTCACGACGAATACGAGTATGGATTTTGTTGTTTATCAAATAATCTTGGAATCTATGTACGGCATTACCACTTGGGGATGCGAACTGTCTTTCGTCGACGCTGTTCCAAGGGATTAAATTAACCATACAATTTAACCCGTTTAAAAGTTTCGCCAATTGTTCTGCCTGTTTTAATCCGCAGTTATATGGGATAGATTCGCCGTCCGAATGTTTCGCCAGTAATATGTATTCTATCATCAATTGACGGTTGTTTTTGGCCGTGAATTCATTTGCAGCATTTAATACCTGATCAATACTGTATTTATTATTTGCCGGCATAATTTCAGAACGCATTTCGTCCGTCGGTGCGTGTAAAGATATTGCCAAATTTACAGGTTTTCCCCATGATGTTAATCTTTCGATTCCGGGGACAATTCCGCATGTTGAAACAGTTATTTTTCGCCAGCCTATATTTAATTTTGAATTTGCTTTTTCCATAAATTCGATAACATTTTCAGTGTTGTGTAACGGCTCGCCGGTTCCCATTATAACAATATGGGTTACATCGTTATTGTTTTTGTCACCATTTGGATTTGACTTTCTGTCCGATTGTAATTCCCATGTTGCAACCAATATTTGGGAATAAATTTCCGAAGCAGTTAAATTTCTTTTTAATCCCAACAATGTACTGGCACAGAATTTGCATCCCATCGCACATCCGGCTTGTGAAGATACGCAAACACTGTTGCCATATGTTGTTCGCATCAACACGGATTCGATTTGTTCCCCATCATTCATTTCCAATAAAAATTTTGTTGTCTGGCCATCATTGGATGTTAATTTTTGAACGATTTTAACCGGTAATGTTTGGGCAAATTCATTTAATTTATCACGTAATTCAGCAGGCAGGTTTTTCATGTGGGAAAAATCGGGTGCCCCACGATAAATCCATTGGGAAATTTGAGCCGCACGAAATTTTGGCACACCAATATCTGTGATGAACTTTTCTAATTCGTTTGCATTAAAATCAAGTAGTACAGGTTTCATATTTTTTACAATTTATATTTTTTATCGTTGATGATAATTATTGCTTTGCGACGAAGCTGTTTTAAATGCTGGTCGGCTGCGGATATTGCTTTTTTAAATACAGCATTTTGTTTAATAATATTGTCCAAGTCACCATAATCATCAGATTTTTTTGAATCGCACACCAGTAACACAGAATCTTCTTGCATATCTGACCATTGCATTTGTGGCAATGTTGATATAATGCTGCGGACATCGTCGGATAATTCATATTGCATAGCTGTGATTCTTTGTGGTTGCCCCCCTAAATCACGTGCCATTTCCATTGCATCATCACAAGATTTTGGTTTTTTCAATTTGTTCGCAACTGATGAAGGTATGTCGATCAAGCGAATGATAGTTGTTTCTATTGGCAATCCTCTTTCTGCGATTAGGGATGCCTTTTCGTCGCTTATATCTTGGTCGGAAATTTGGGTTGTTGGCATAATTGTTCTGCCGATTACCTGTTGCCATGTAAGATTTGATTTAATAGCGATTTTTGCCATTTCTTTTTCGGTGGAACTAAGGTCGGATAAATCCATTTTTTTTAATTCTGAATCTATTTCTTTGTCGCTGACTGATATGTTAATTCCCATTCCGTAATCAATTTTAACAAAATCGTTAATGATGTTTTCAAAAGCCTTTTGTCGATTGTCAATTGATGTTTGACCCTGTCTGTTCATCAATTTTACACGGGCTGTTATGTCTGTGTCTGTGATTGGTTTTTCATTAACGGTTGCAATAATGGTTGCCGCATTTGCAATACTGGTTAATGTTATCGCTGTTAAAAAAGATGTTAATGTTTTTATCATTTTGTTTTCCTCTCTCGTTAATTTTTAATACCCAAATGTTTTTCCATTTAAACTGATGCCGAATTTAAATCCCACAGTTGTATGCCCAACATAATCGTCTTTGACCGAATTGTCATTTTGATATTCCAATGCCAGATAATAACAAGGATGAGTATATGATATACGGCCCATGTATCTTTGAAATCTGTCGTCTTCGATATTGTATACTGAATTAAAATCAATTCCAATTCTATCTGTTATTTTAAATCCAAATCCACCGCTGGCTTCGTTTATGTCTTGGTTTGTCGGGTTTAATGCGGAATATGCGGCGTCATTCCAAATGTGACCGATTGATAAATAATTAAACCCAGAACCTATTTGTAATGATGTTTCGGAATGTCGCAAAGATAAATTTTCTTGGGACAGACGAAAACGATTATATATTCTGAAATTGTTTTCCAATTCGTATTCAAACCGACCAACATAATCGGTTTGTCCATGGTAAAATCCGCTGTGTGGATCGGTTTGATTTATATCATTAAAATTATAAGATTGCCCAATAAATATATCAATGTTTTGTCCTGTTTCATCAAAAGCAGACCATTGAACCCCATAATCAGAAAAAGTCCCGTTTTCCCATAAGTCCAATCCAGAAAAACGGTTGTCCGAAAACAGTGTGGCCGCAGATAAAAAAGCACCGGTTGAATCATTGTTTTTTGCGAAAACATAATCGTCAGTTTGTTTCATTACTGTAAAGTTGGCTTTTGGTTCGATTATGTATGTCCAGCTTTTGCCCGATTTTAACAAAGGCAATCCCCATTCGATCGAACCTGATGGTAAAAATCTGTCTTTGATACCAGAATAAATTTCGCCGTCTAACATTTCTGTGTCATAAAAGTTATATAAATCATATCTGGTCGCCAAATTTAATGTAACACGGTTGCCGCCCCACAAAGTCCACGGTGACACAATTTTTGCATCCCCAATAAAACGTTGTGATGAATGCGTTGAATTATAAATGTTTTGTATGTCGGTGTTAAATACAGCATATGTGTCATAGTAAAAAGGCTTTGTTTGATATGTTCCATAAATGTTTGGTAAAATATCGCCTGAAACTTTTGCGGATTGTACATTTGTATCACGCAATTCTTGGTATACGTGTGCTTCGGAAATTATGTATCCGGTCTCACCGAATAATTCCAATTTTGCCCCTGAATCCAAATAAGGTTCGTATTCATAAAAACCATATTTTTGAAGATATGTATTGTCGGATGCACGTTCAATGAATATAGACATTTTTGCATTGTCACCCAATTCAATTGTGTCATCGTGTTCGATATACCATCTGTAATCGCCCTGTTTGTTTCGGGTGATTGAACCGTTTGTATAAAATTCGGAATATGGTAAATTCAATCTGTGTTCCAATTGAAATAACATATTTTCTTCGGTTAAATAAGACGGTGTAAATGTAAAGTCATGTGTGTCCGATATAGACAGATAAATTGGTATGTTAAATTGCGTTCCCATATCGTTGGTTGATTCAAAGCTGGGTGTTAATAAACCTGTTTTATATTTTTCTGTACCATCAGCAATAGATAGATAAGGAAACCAAAAAACAGGAATGTCATAAATCCAAAAAACCGAATTATAAAAAACGAAATCTTTATCAACTGAATTATGAATTATTTCTTTGGACGTTATTTCCCATGCGTTACCGTATTCGTCACAGTTGTGGCAAAATGTAAACATGGCGTCATTAGATATGCTGATTGTGTCGTCTTTTGTTGCTGATTCGGCTTTGATGTATCCGGATTTTCCCAAAAATAATTCCAAATTGTTTGCCTGTCCGCTTAGCCCGTTTGACTGGTTCGATAGATAAGAGTCCAGCAAAGTTACCTTGCTGCCGGATTCATTTGTTATAACTGTTTTGCCGGTTGTTTTGATAGTTTTATCATTTATGTTGTATTCTATTTTTTCGGCTTTGACAGTTTTTGGTTCTTCTAAGTTTATAAAAGCAAATGCCCCCGTAATACCGAGGCAAAAAGAAGACGTAAAAAATGCAATCAGTTTTTTCATTTTTTTAACAAAGCACTAATTATAAACGTTAAAATAGTAATCAATCCCAATCCTAAAACGCCCAACGATGTAAGACTGCCAACAGTGCTGCTGGCGGACATAAAACCTGCCATCAATCCAGCCATAACAAGTGTGGCAAACATTGGTGCGTAACTGGTTCTGCGACGAAGTAGGGAAGATTTTAATAAAATCAACATACAAACACCAATCAATATTAAATTCATAAGCGGATTATAAAATCTTTTTGCAATTTCGGATAAAACTGTTTTTTGTTTGTCAGCAGATTCAATGTCGGTTACGCTTTTTAATAATTCGGGGGTTGATATTCTGCGAACACGAAAAGAATCATCTGTTTCTTTGCTGCCCAAATTTAAATCCATATCAAATGATTTAAATGTTCCAACAACCAGATTTTCATCACGTGCCTGTAATGAACCGTTATCCATAACAATTGATAATCCACGGGTTGTTGAAATCAATTTGCCTTTTTCGGCAATGATTGTTGTTTCGATATCTTTGGATCTGGAATCGGATAACATAATCTGCGATAAATCTTGGCCGGCGGCTTTGTCCACATAAACAACCAACCCGTTTGCTAATTTAGTAAATGCGGATTCTTGTAATTTCATATGTGCCAAACCATAACGCAATTCCCATTGCGTTTCATAAAATTTATCCTGTGTCATTGGCACAATCCACAAAGTCAATACGAAATGCAAAAAGGTAAGTATGATTGCAACATTAAATCCAGGTTTTGCCAATTGCCAAGGCGACATTCCGCTGGCGGCCAAAACAGTGATTTCATTTTCAGCAATTTGTTTGTTGTATATAAATATTGTCGAAATAAAAGCCGAAAAAGGAACGATGATACTGATAATAAAAGGCAGCATCAATAAAGACAGCCCAATAAAACTTGGGATGTTTATGCCATATGTTAACAAAAACTTCATCATAGTCATAATTTGCAACATCCAAGCCAGTCCGGTTAAAACCAGCAGCAACATTGCAAAACTTGCGAATAATTGTTTCAAAAAGTATTTATCGATAATTTTCATAACTGCATTCAAGTATAGATGTCAAAACCGATATCGTCAAGCTTTGATAATAAAAATAAAAAGATTTGATTTTTCTTGCTTTTTACCGATTCGCAATTCATAATTATAATGTTCTTAGAATAATTTTTAAGGGCGGGGTTGAAAAAACCCCGCTTTTTCAATAGGCTTAAACCATAAACAGGAGATAATAAAATGGCTTTTATTTCAAGACCAAGACAGGACTTATTGTTGGCAATTGATTCATTGGCTGCTGAAAAACAGATAAACCGTGACATCGTTATCGAAGCATTAGAAGCTGCAATCGCAAAAATCGCAAAACACACATATGGCGAAGAATTCGACATCGTCGCTGAAATCGAAAGAAAAACCGGTGCAATTCATGTGAAAAGAATTTTCGAAGTTATCGAAAGTCCAGAAAGTGTCGGTGAAGAAGAATACGATGTAAATAAAATGTTAACTGTTGAAGCTGCGAAAAAATATGCATCCAATCCTGTTGTTGGTGAATTTGTGGCCGATCCGTTACCAGAACCAGAATTTGGTCGTCAGGCTTTTCAAACTGCAAAACAAATTATGACTGCACGTGTTCGTGATGCTGAAAAAGGAAAACAGTACGAAGAATTCAAAGATAATATCGGTGATATCGTAAGTGGTGTTGTAAAACGTATTGAATTTGGAAACGCATATGTTGATATCAATGGAAAAGCCGAAGGTTACATCAAAGGTACAGAACTTATCCCAGGGGAAAGATTGAATGCCGGCGACAGAATTCGTGCATTGATTATGGACGTTGCTCGTTCTAATTCAGGACCGCAAATTTTCTTGACCAGAACACATCCAAGCTTTATGGAAAAATTGTTCGTCCAAGAAGTGCCAGAAATCTATGAAGGCATCATCAAAATCAAATCTGTATCCCGTTCACCGGGGTCACACGCAAAAATTGCTGTTGAAACCCAAGACCCATCTATTGACGCTGTTGGTATGACTGTTGGTATCAAAGGTACCAGAATCCAACCTGTAATTAACGAATGTCATGGTGAAAAAATCGACGTTATTTTGTATTCCGAAGATCCGGCCGTATTTATCGTTAACGCAATGCAACCTGCAAAAGTTGCAAAAATCATCGTTGATGAAGACACCAGAACAGCCGCCGTTGTTGTAAACGAAGATCAACAATCTTTGGCAATTGGTCGCCGTGGCCAAAACGTTCGTCTGGCATCCCAATTAACAGGATGGAATATCGACGTTATGAACGAAGCCCAAGAACAAGAAAAACGTGCAAAAGAATTGGCCGATAAAACTGAATTGTTTATGAAAGGCTTGGATATCGATGAAATGATTTCTCATCTTCTTATCACCGAAGGTTTCAGAACAATCGAAGAAATTGCTTTTGTTGATATCGAAGAATTGGAAGCTATCGAAGGGTTTAATTCAGAATTGGCAACAGAATTGCAAAATCGTGCAAAAGCACAATTGGAAAAAATCGAAAAAGATTACAAAGACAAAGGCTATTCAATGGGTCAAACAGACGATTTGTTGGAATTCAGCTTTGTTAAACGTCCAACCATCTTAAAACTGGGCGAAGCCGGTATCAAATCTTTGGAAGATTTAGCCGATCTTAGCTCGGACGAATTGATCGAAATTTTGGGCGAAGATATCGTAAGCGAAAAATTAGCAGCAAGAATTATTATGAAAGCTCGTGAAGTCGCTTATAACATAACACAGGATACACCAGAAGATTTGGAATCTTAAATTATTTCAAATCTTTTGAAACCATTGGAGTAATAAATGGCAACTTTAACACTTGGAAAATCTGTAACAATTGATGCGGTTCAAAGCAAAAAGGGCGATGCTGTTTTTGTTGAACGCCGCAGACGTGTTGTTGTCCCAGGCAGCAAAGAATTACACGAAGATGTAAAAACACCAAAAGCCACAGGTAATGCAGCCGATGAAAAATTAAGAGCTGTTTTAGAAGCTGCGAAACAACGTGAAGAAGAAAGAAGAGAACGTGAAGCCGCAGTCGCAGCAGCTGATGCTGCACGTGTTGCTGAAATTGAACGTGAATCAAAAGAATATGAACAGGTCAAAGAACAGCTGGTTCAAATGGGTAACGATAATCAACGTGAAAGAACTGCGGAACCTAAAAAAGACAAACCACAAAAAGTCTTTGCAAACACCACAGCCCCTGTGCGTAACAATCGTGAAACAGAAAGCAATCTGAAACCGAAACCTAAAAAAGAATTCAAAAAATCAGGTCGTATTTCTTTGAACGATATTGTTATTTCAAATGACGATAATGATTCTGAAATCGGATTAAGGGGATCAAATCGCCGCAGATCAGAGGCGTCATTACGCAGATTCCGTGAAAAAGCTAAAACCGCTTTTACCGTTCCACAAAAAGTCGAACGTGTGGTGTCTTTGGGTGATACAATCACTGTGAAAGATTTGGCGTCTTCGATGGCTGAAAAAGTTGGTAATGTCGTTAAAAAATTGATGGAAATGGGAATGATGGTTACACAAAACCAATCTATTGATGCCGATACCGCCGAACTTATTGCGACCGAATTTGGTGCAACAGTTAAAAGAGTTGTCGTTAAACCGTATGTCGATATTTTGGAAAGACAACCAAATCCGGATAAAATGAAGCCTCGTGCACCGGTTGTAACTGTTGTTGGACACGTTGACCATGGTAAAACATCATTGCTGGACGCTTTTCGTAATGCAAACGTTGTTGCGGGTGAGGCGGGTGGTATTACACAACATATATCTTCATACGAAGTAAAAACAAAATCGGGTGCGGATATTACTTTCCTTGACACACCAGGACACGAAACATTTACGGCTATGCGTGCACGTGGGGCACAAATTGCTGATATCGTTGTATTGGTGGTTGCTGCAAATGATTCTATTATGCCACAAACTATCGAAGCCATCAGCCATATCAAGGCCGCAGGCGTTCCGTTCATTGTCGCTATTAACAAAATCGATTTGCCTGATGCAAACCCTATGAAAGTTAAAACAGACTTGTTACAACAAGAAGTCCAAGTCGAAGATATGGGCGGAGATGTTCAAGTAGTTGAAATTTCTGCAACGAAAAAAATCAATCTGGATAAATTAGAAGACGCAATCCTATTACAAGCAGAAATGATGGATTTAAAAGCAGACAGCGATATGCCTGCTGTTGCATCCGTCGTCGAAGCAAAAATGGAAAAAGGATTGGGTTCTGTTGCAACTATTCTTATCAGACAGGGAACATTCAAAATTGGCGATGTATTCGTTGTAGGCGAAACATACGGTCGTGTTCGTGGGTTGATAAATTCAGCCGGCGAAAGAGTTAAATCGGTCGGCCCCGCACAACCTGTTATGGTTTTGGGATTGAATTCTGTCCCAAATGCAGGGGACGATTTGAACGTTATGGAAACAGAAAGCCAGACTCGTGAAGTCGCAGAGTATCGTGCACAACAAACAAAAGATAAAGCAAATGCGGCAAAACGTTCTTCGTTGGAAGAATTGTTCGCAAAACGTGATGATAACAAAAAAATGGTATTACCAATTGTGTTGCGTGCAGATACCCAAGGGTCCGTCGAAGCAATTTCAGATATGTTGGGCGATGTTAATTCGGACAAGGCCGGTATCGACATATTGTCCGCAGGCGTTGGTCAAATAACCGAAGGCGACATCAGATTGGCAACCGCATCGGGTGCTTTGGTTGTTGCATTTAATGTACGTGCGGATTCATCCGTTCGTGATATGGCACGAACAAATGGTGTTGATATCAGATATCACAGCGTTGTTTACCGTATTACAGACGAAGTCAAAGAAATCTTGTCGGGTAAATTGGCTCCGGAAAAACGTGAAACATTTATCGGATATGCTGATGTATTACAATTATTCACAGTTGGCAAAGGAACCCGTGTTGCGGGTTGCCGTGTAACCGAAGGTGTAATTAAAAAAGATGCTTTTGTTCGCTTGCTTCGTGATAACGTTGTTATTTATGATGGCAAAATCGGCGTTTTAAAACGTGAAAAAAATGAAGCAAAGGAAGTTTCAAACGGAACTGAATTTGGTATGAGTTTTGATAAATATAACGATTTAAAAGAAGGCGATCGTGTTGAATGTTACGAAGTCGAAGAAATCAAAGTCAAATTATAAAAGTAAAGAGTATAAAATGTTTACTGAATATAATAAAATAAAAAAAGAAGTAGAAGATAAAGCGAAAGGTTATATCGAAGATTTAAAGGCAATTAAAAACTTAGAAGATAAAAAAATCTATGTAAGAAATAAATTGTTCGAATTTGCAGAAAAAGATGAAAAAATATCAATCCAAGCTATTTTCAGATATCCGCAAATATATAACTTAATCGATGAATCTGTTTTGGACGTTGCTATTAAAATCGCACCAAGTGGATTAACAAGAAAAACAATATTGTGGAAAAAACATTCTATGTTTAGTGTTAATCACCAAATAGCCCAAAGAATACATTAAAAAATCCCCTAAATGGGGGATTTTTTTTACAAAAACAAAATAATTTGTTGACAGATATTGTAACAAGGGTAAAATAAAAAGGTTGTGAAAATAAAAAGGCTGTTGAAATGAATTTTGAAATTGCTCATCTGGGACGGGTTAAAAAAGAACTTATTGATAAATACAACAGAATATATGCGAATCTTTCGCAAAATAAACATATCGACATACCATATTATCTGGTGAACTTAAATTATGAATGCATAGATATTATGGAAATGGAAGCTTTGTTAAAATCAAATTTCGAAGATTATTTTAATGAAGGTTTTATAATTATGGCTTTGGGACGTAATCCTGCACCGTGTGTAAAAAATCTGCTGACTTTCAAATTAGCCGAAATGTCAAAAAAACAAAACGAAAAAATCAAATAAATCAATAAAGGAAAACAAATGTCAAGTTTAGAAAAAATGATAGAAAACTTACCGATTATGCCGGAAATATCCGCCGAACAAGAAATAAAAAACCGTGCGGGAACATTTGTTTCTATTTTAAATGGTGTGCCGGAAAAAGATAAAGCACAAGTAGTTCGTGGATGCTTTGCTGATGCTGTTACAATGGGCGTTGCGGCTGAGGTAAAAGTGTTCTTTGAATATCCGCAAACTTCGATGTATTTAAACCAAGAAATCATAAATTCAACAAAAACAAATTCAATAGAAATTAGAAATTTATTAAATTTGAAATTGAATGAAATGGCAAACAAAGCAAAAGGATTATAAAATGGCTGTAAATAAATATAAATCAAAAGCGGCAAACGAACATATGGACATATTGAATTCGTTTAAAACAGATTCAGAAAAAAGAAGATATGCAAAGAATGCTTTTTTAAATGCTGTGAAAAAAAATGATATGTCAACCGTTATGTTTTTCTTTCTTTATGCTGAAAGTATAAACTTTTTGGATAAATCACTTGTAAACGAAGCTTTTGAAATGGTGTCGCATTCAGATTATAAAATGAAACAAATGCTGGCTTGGAAATTGCACAAAGAAATAATTTCTCATTAAAGATAAAAAAAAATCCCCGTTTGGGGATTTTTTTAATCAATTATCTTTCCGGTTTTTGCATCATATTCATTATCATCGATTTCGATTACACCGTCCGCATATTTAATTGAACCGGCATCATCTATTTTGGATGACCAATATGCGTCCCCCGTTGATGTGTCGATTGCATACAATATATTTTCTGTATCCATTATGAATGCAATATTATCAACCAATATAAATTGGGTGCCAGAACTGATAGGCACACACCAAGATTTATTACCAGTTGATTTGGATATTTTGCAATATGCGTCACCCAATCCCGCAACATAGATAAAGTTACCCTTTATAACCAATGGTGCTGTTATGTCCAATATTGAACTGCCGCCGGTCATATTTGTATTGCTGTATATATCAGCAGACCATTCAACTTGTTTGGTGTTTGGATTTATTTTAACCAATTCACCAGTTGATAGCCCCGCAAAAACAAAACCATTGTCACATACAGGTTTTTGATTTGATTTTACAAAATCGGATGTTGCAAATCCTGTGTATATTTTTGTTTTACCTTTGTAAATTGCGTTCTTTGAATCCTGTGTATACGGGCAATCCTGTGGTTTTGCCGAATATGCAGTGTTTGAAATTTTTGTTATTTTTTTATCCGTATATTGAATTTCGTTTAACGGAAATATCGAAGTACGCACCCCTGGTAAAATAGGGTCGGCTTTATCACAGGCGGATAAAACAGATGCGGATAATAAAACAGCGAATCCAAATTTTTTCATAGTTTTTTATACCTTTATTTCAAGCTTTGGGCATTCCCAGAAACAATAGATGGGGCGTATTTATCGGATATGATTTTATCCAACCAAATGTTTGCATTTACTTTGTCGCCTTGGGATAAATATTTTTGTCCGATTAACAACATCGCATTGTAATAAAAAGGTGATTTAATTGTATTCAATGGTTTTAGCATTTCAATCATTTGGGCTGCTGACATTTTATCGCCTTCGATCATTGCAATGTGCAATAATGCCAAATCACGGAAATCTTTTGTGTCGCCTTTTTCAGCCAAAGTTTTCAAAGTTTCAATATTTGAATCCAACATCCATGATTGAAACATTGCCAAATCAGATGTCGCATTTGAATTGTTTTGTGCCAATGATGCCAGTGCAGTTGCATCCAAATTTGTGGCGGCTGCTTCATAAGTTTGAGCAAAAGCGATTTTGTTCGCTTGTTTTTGTTGGGAAAATATTTGAATGCCCACAACAAAAATCATTATACCCAAAACAATCGCCAATATAATTTTTGAATATTTTTTTAAAAATCTTTGGGTTTTTTCATTGTTCACGTCTTCCCATACTTCACGATATAGTGCATCTTCTTGATGGTCTTGGTATGTTTTCTTCGGTGTTTTAATGTTTTTATTGCGTTCCAAAATTGATGCCATTTTGATTTCTCCTGTTTTTTTAATTATTTATAATCACAGTATAAAAGTAATAATGAAACAAATCAAGAACACTTTGCCCCAAATTTTATTATAAATAGGATTTTATCGGGGCTTGAAATTTGATACTATTTGTTATATATTGTAATGGTAATGAAAACCCAAACAAAAAACGATTTAACGACGATAAAAAACGAAAGCCTGATGGCTCTTCGTGGGGTCAGTGACGAAACGGGTTTGGAACAATATATAAAAACAGTTTTAAATATACCGATGCTAACAGCGGACGAAGAATACAAATACGCTGTTGAATGGGTAAAGACTCATAATCCGGATGCTGCTGAAAAATTGGTCGCCAGTCATTTACGACTGGTCGTGTCGGTTGCGTATGATTTTAAAAATTACGGCATACCGGTCGGTGATTTAATCGCCAGCGGTAATATGGGTTTAATGCAAGCCGTTCAAAAATTCGATCCGGATAAAGGTTTTAGATTTTCAACATATGCAATGTTTTGGGTCAAAGCCGAAATGTATGAAAATATTTTAAATAATTGGTCGATGGTAAAAATTGGAACATCGGCGAACCAAAAAAAGGTGTTTTTTAATTTGTCCAAGGCCAAAAAAGCATTGGGAATTTTGGAATCAAATATGTCGGATGAACAAATAAAACAGGTTGCAAAGTATTTAGAAGTCCCAGAAAAAGATGTCGAAAAAATGGCTGTTCGTGTAGGGGCAAGGGATTTGTCTTTGAACGCACCGGTCGGACAATCGGACAATACTGATATGTTATCAAATATGGAAGATTTAAAAGACACAACAGAACAAATGTATGAAAAACAAGACTTTAAAACAAGGGGGCATGAACTTCTTGTTAAACATATGGCCAATTTGCCCGAAAGAGATAAAGAAATATTAACTGCCCGCAGATTACAAGAACCTGCAATGACTTTGGAATTGCTTTCCCAAAAATACGGAATTTCCCGTGAAAGGGTCAGACAAATCGAAGAAAGGGCATATGAAAAATTAAAAACAGCAATATTAAAAGAAAGCGAAAATAAATAATGATTAAAAAAATAACTGTGTCACTGATGGCTTTGGGCTTGGTTTTACCGGCAAAGGCTTTGGAATTTAATTATGGTAATACTGAATTGTCTTTGACAGGTGCGGGAACGGCCGGATTATTCGAATCAAATAAAACAGACAACCCGTTTGTTTCAAATTGGTTTGTTCGTGGTCAGGCGGCTTACAACTTTTCGAATAATTACAAAGTAGGGTTGGTTTATGCGCTGGATGAATTGGCAATTTATGAAAATGAAAACAGCAAAGACATATTTGTCTTTTTGCAATCAAATGATTGGGGGCGGCTTGAATTTGGAATAACGCAATCGGCTGCATCAAAATTAAGTGTTGGAATTCCGGATGTTGGCGGTTTGGCAATAAGTAACAATCCGTTGTATTATAGAAAAATGGATAATGATACAGTTTTATCCAGCACAACATTAGACAGCGGGCGATACGATTTAAGATTTAATTATATTTTGCCAAAATTCGGTGATTTGATGTCTGGTGTATCCTTTGCATTCAGCGATAATCATAATTTTGCGTTGGATGGTGGATTAAAATACAAAGATTCTGCGGGCAAATTAAAATCTGTTTATTCGTTTGGTGTGTCATATATAGATTCGCCAACGAATTTGCAAACAGATGCGTATTCAAAGCCTGTGTTTGCCGATTCACGCAGCCAAGTGTCCGCTGGGGCGAATTTTCAGTATAACAGTTTTATGTTCGGTTCGACATTGCGACTGGTTTATGATTCAAATGCGTCTGGAATCGCATCAGACGGGCTTGTTTTTGCAAATGGGGTAAGCTATGACTTCTTAAAGCTTAGTGCGTCTGTGTCGTATGTTTTAAGCTCTTCTGATATATGGCAGGCAAACGGGTCTACTTCGGACACTGTAATTGGTTCTTTGCGATATAAATTCGATAAAATGTGGGATGTATGGTTGTCGGGTGGATATTCTGATTCCAGCCCATTTATATCCGGTGGAATTGGGATAAAGTTTTAATCAATAAAAAAAGCCGTCTTGTCGACGGCTTTTGATTTAGCAAAAATATAAATTATCCTAAACACTTTGTTGCTGCATATGTATTTTTCAACATTAACCAAGCATCAGATGAGTCAGAAAAATAAACCAATACCAACAATAATGTTAATATAGTAATTGTGATGATTATGTTTTGCTTTTTGCCTTTCATGCAATATAACGAAATGTTATAGAACAAGAATAAGATATAACCATCAACAAGCATGCTGATTGCCCAAATACTAATACAATTAAATGCCAAAGCGTTCAAACCCAAAATAACAGGATATACGAAGAATACAGAAGCCAAGCTTTTTATTGCAATTTCCCAATCACGTTCGCCGCCTGTGATTTCAGATACCAGCATCAATAAGCCGCCAGCCAAAAATAATATAGCAACCGCCAATACAGGGATAATAATTACAGCTGTAAATATCGATTCTATCGAAATTGATGCACCGCCAATCAATTTAAGCAGCAAAACAATGCCGCCACCCAGCAAACCGTACATAAAAGCACGCAGCATAGGTTCTTCCAAATTGCCATCGACAACTATTCGTGAAAAGTATCTTTTCGGTTGGGTTAATATATCTTTGATATGAATAAACCAATTTTTTATGTTTTTTATCATTTTTTTATCACTCCGGTTTGATTATTTATATTTTTGCTTTATAATGAAAAAAAATCAATGGAAAAAATTATGAAAAAAATCGCAATCATCGGACGACCAAATACGGGCAAGTCTACTTTGTTTAACGCACTGACTAATTCACGTGATGCGCTGGTACACGACAGACCGGGTGTAACCCGTGATGTTATTGTCGGTATGATTCGTGGCTATGACGCACAAATCGTGGATACTGCCGGACTGGAAAAGACAAAGGTTGGCATCGGTGCCGATTCGACTGATATGGCATTAAATGCTTTGATGTCGGCCGATATGGTGTTGTTTGTTGTGGACGGGCGGGTTGGATTATTACCCGAAGATTTGGATTGGGCAAAATTAGTTCGTCGTAAAACCAAAGCACCTGTATTATTATTGATGAATAAATGCGAATCGGATAAAAGACTGGGCGATACCCAAGAATTCTTTAAATTGGGTTTCGGAAAGCCAACTCCAATATCGGCCGAACACAAACGTGGATTCGAAGATATTTATGATTTTATCGAAAAATATTTGCCGGAACAAAAAGTTATGGATGAAAATTCAGAAGCATTAAAGCCACCGAAAAAATTAAAAATTGCAATTTTGGGTCAGCCAAACGTTGGCAAATCGACTTTTGTAAACAAAGTTTTGGGCGAAAATAGACAGATTGTAAAGGATGAACCTGGAATTACACGGGATACAGTTAAAATTCCAGTGAACTTTTATGGTCGTGATATTATTTTGATGGATACCGCAGGGCTTCGTCGTAAATCGGGTGTCACCGATGATGTTGAAACTTTATCCGCATTAAAGTCTTTGGACGCTATTGAAAAAGCAAATGTTGTTGTTTTGTTTATAGACGCAACCCGTGATATTGAAAATCAGGCACTGAATATCGCAGGAAGGGTTTATGATGCAGGGAAAATATTGTGCGTCGTATTAAATAAATGGGATTTAGTTCATGAAAATGAACGTGATGCAAAATTATTAAAATTAAAACATCAATTTAAAAATTCTTTTCATCAAATTATTAAACCTATGATTTTGGCTTTGTCCGCTGAAACAGGTTCTGGTATTAAAAATTTATTCAAACGTCTGTATGAATTGTGGGATATTTCAAATTCACGGGCCCCGACCAGTTTGATAAACAGAACTTTGGAAAAGTTAATGGAACACAGACAACCGCCATTATCCAGATTAAAAAGACCGATGAAGATAAAATTCGCAACACAAATTGGATTGCATCCTATGCGTATTTTAATTAACGTCGGCGGTGCATCCGATATCCCAGAAAGCTATACCAGATATCTGCGTCGTGGTTTGGCGGCCGCTTTGAAATGGGAACAGTTGCCAATTGTAATTGAATATAAAAAATCAGAAAATCCATTTGATTAAGTTTATATTTAAAATAAAAAAAAAACCGGCGAAATGCCGGTTTTTTATTTTTACCAATTTGGTGTTCTGGTGCCTTCTTTGACGATTGGTTTTTCGTCTTCCCATACGGATAGGCCAGTATTAACATTTGTTAATGTCAATTGCAGGTAATATTCAACACGGGTGTCGTTGCGATCAAACCAGCCTGTTTGAACAGGTAAGTTTCTTTGAATCATTTTTCCCGACAATGACATATTTGGTGCGACCAATGTACCCTTTTTTGCAATAGTTGATTGATCGTATTCGTCATTGCCACGGGTGTCACGAACTTGATGGGTTGTATCATCTTCTGCGTTCATTTCTTCGTATTCAACGGCCATATAACCGTTGCCTTTTGCATTTAATTGTGAAGTATTGCCACGAACACCTTGGGATTGTGCATTTAATTCAGCCGTTACGGGCAAATATCCTGTTTTGATTTCTTTTTTGTTTTGAAAACCTGTGGTTATTTGTGCTGTTCCATCATTAACCAAAGTTGTTCTGATTTTTTTAATTAAGATATCAGGGTCAATTCTTTGCAAAGTGTCGTTTTCAATGTCTGCGATTGCGATAACTGGATTTTCTTGTTTTTTAAATGCACCGCTTTTTAACATAGATTCTGTCATTTCTTCGGCTGTGGCTGTCCAGTCACGATATTCCAATTCCATAACGTGTTTCATTTCTGATACTTGTTCTGCATCGTTCAGGTCGACGACTTTGGTTGAACCGCATGCCGTCAAAGACAATGTCAATGCGGTGGTTAATAACATAGATTTTATTTTCATTTTTTCTCCCTTTTGTTTATTTATTTTATTCTAATGATTTTTGTATCAACCGCAAGTTTATTCGGTCGAACATAAATGATATGATTTCCGTCCACAGGTATATTGATTGTTGTTAATGTGCCAGAACCTGTTTTTAATTCGATTTCGCCATTATTTGGCTTTTTAACCCGATATAACCATATGCTTTTTGGTAATGTGGCAAAGGTGCGAACTTCGGCCGATGTAGTCGCCATAGAATAAGCGGTCGCCATCAATCCCATCAATGGTGAAGCGTCAGAGCCCGAATTATACATCGTCGATTGTAAAATAGTTTTTGAAACTGCCGACGCAAACATTCGTAATTCTTCGTTTTCACGATAATGTTGATATTCGGTCATAAACATTGCATCAACGTCCGCCAGTAATTTTGAATTTTTAACAACAGGGTCGGTATTAAAATACATCGGCTGGGACGTTGCCATTGTAATAAATGTTAAATTGCCGTCAATTATCCATGGGATTTCGGTTCTTTGTTCTGTTAATTTCGGGGCAAAGCTGTTTTCAATGAATATCCATGCAATCCCGTTTGGTGTTCGTTTAGATTTGGCATCCGATAAATCTTGGTCAATGTATGAATTGTTTGGCATCATACCGCCCGCCCGTTCCAGAAATGTTTTAGCATCGGTAAAATCACCAACGTTTAAAAAATAAAGCCCCGATAAATATGTTAGTGCCGGATTCATTATTTCGGAATATACCTTCCATGTGGATTTTCTGTCACTGAACAAAGCATTAAATTCATCTTGGTTGTTTTTGATGTTTTCATTTGTTTGGTTAATTAACTCTTCGTATTCGCCGCCCATTTTTTTTTGTTTTTCGTATGCTTGATTTATAACAACCTGTGCGTTATCCATTTCATTTAATGCCAAAACATCCCACAATTGATAATATGACGCAAACAAAGAATCCATCATAAAAGGTCTGTAACTGGCCGACATATTTCCACCCAGTAAAATTGTGGCCTCACGACCCATATCAAAGTCGGTTAAATTTAATTGGCGGCGATTGAATTCTTCGAAAATATCATCGCTTTTTTCAAATTCATTTGCACGAAATAGGGCGTCCCCTGCAATCAATAATTCCAAATTATCCAAGTTTCCATAATCATCGGTTACACCATCAAAAGATTTTGCAACGGTAATTGGACTGTTTTGAAGATAGTTTGAACGAGCATTTTCCAAACGGCTTTCCATTCCAGCAGAACACGCACCCAAGATAAAAAAAGACGATATGGATAATAATTTATGTATTACGTTCATTTTAATCCAATTCTTTGGTTTCGTGTGTCATAGGATTATAAATTTTTGGCTTCCCAGGATACCGCATCAATTTGTGGTGTTTTGGAATTAAAAATTCTGGCAAAGGACTGGTTTGTCCCATATCCATATATGATTTTAAACGTGGATCTTTGAACGCCATTTGTTTGTCGGCTTCAATCGGTCTGTGGTACCAACCTTGGAATATCACAAGCTGTTTATCATCGGCCAGTTTCATAATGTCCATCGGCGAATATAACATTTCGTTTGATTTTGAATCTTTGCCTTCTTTGTCCGTTTTGATTTTTATTTTTTCGCCCATCATTTCGGAAAACTTTTTTGCGGTATCCATATCATTTTGTCGCAAAACAACCTTGGCGGCGGTTGTTGAAATAATAGTTGACGCAGCGTCCGCACCATATTTTTCAGAAATTTGGTGAATGTCTTGACCTATAATCAGGTATGAAATTTTTTGACCACGTCCCAAATCCGGTCCTTTGATTACGGCTTCTAATTTTTGCATTTTTGGCATTTCGTCCAATACGAATAAAACAGGATATTTACCCATTTGTAAATTATTTCTTTTGTGGTTTGGTGGATTTGCCAACAAAAACGAAGACATCAATTCAATGAAAATACCGGTAATTGGATTTAATGCTTCGGCATCAACCATGTTAATGGATAAATAAACTGTAACAGGTTTGCTTTTGCCATCACGTGGATCAATCATTCCACGCAAATCTTTGAATTGGAAATCGGAATGGCTGGTTCTGTTTCGTACCGATGGATTTCGGAAAACGCCCAATCCCGCCATAATTGTGGATATGATGGACGCGCGTTCTTTGTCCGCAGTGTTGCCCAATTGGGTTAATTCGATTATACAACGATGTGCGTATGAATATCGAAGTGCTTCATCAACAGCATCTGTATAAATTTTCTTCATAGGGTCGGCATTCATCATAGCCATTTGATCACCCTGTTTTTTCATTGTTTCGATTTCTTCGTTAATTCTTAACTGATTTTGATTTAACCAATCCATTAACATCGGTATTGAACATTCACGTCCCACCCATGCGGTTGGGATGTTTTCCCATGTTCCAATATGAACATAATTAAATTCATTTAATTCACCATTGCGAAGCAATTCCAATGCCGCATAAGCGTTTGGATTATTGGTCATCGCCATATAATAATCGGATAAAACGGCGGCATCTTCTTTGTCAAAAGTTTGTGTTTTCATACGGTGATAAAAATAATCATCCGCACGTGCCCGTTCAACTTTGGAAATCATAAATATAAGCATTCCCGATAAACCCGCACGACCGGTTAATTTCCAGTGTGGGTCATTTGCGGACGCTGTTTTATCGGAAACCAAAATTGCTGTAATCATATCTATGTATGTACCACGTTCGCCTTCGTTTGTTGGGACTTGGTCTGGGGACAATGGGTTCCATGACGGGTAATAAATTCCCTTTTCTGGATCGGATTGTCCGCCCCAATTCATAATGAATACAGGGCCAAATTGTGCCCGATATGCGGACGAAATCTGCATCAATTCCGGCTTTGGGTCGTTAATAATCATAGAAACGTCGGTCGAATCAAAAATCGTAGGCAGCACAAGTCCATATGTTTTACCCGTTCCAGGGGGTGCCAAACACAAAGTCGATAAACATTCATTCATCTTCAAAGGCTTTTTCTTGAAATACCCCAAAACCATCATAAATCCGTTTAACAATCCCATTTCTTTGATGTCTTTTTCGGATGCCTTGTTCGAAGACTTTTCATCGAATTTATCAGAACCGTGCGGATTGAATTCTTCGACAAAGGTCGTATCGCATAAAATATAATATAATATCACAGGAAATAATGGCACCATACAGGCAAAATCAGTTTGCGTAACCGTTCGCATTACCCATGCCGGTATTTCGGCCAAAACAGAAAACCCCAACGTATAAACCATTTGTTGTAAATATACGACAATCCAGTCAAGTGTTGCGGGTGACCAGCCATATCGCCATAAATGTTCAGCCGGAAAAGCCATCGCAAAAGCAAAGGCCGAGGTTAACCAAATCCCAGAATGCCAACGGATTTGCCAGAACAGTTGAGCCATAGGCTTTTGCAAGTGTTCTTTGTACGACGAAGACCGGAATATTTTTAATCCTTTGCCTTTTCCGCTTGCTGATAAAATGTTGAATTTTCCTGCCATTGTGATACAATTATATCAGATTTTTATCAGAATAAAAACATAAATATAATAACAAAGGTCAAAAAATTGGCGAAAAATATACCAAGAATTTATCTGGATGTAAATTTATCAGAAAACATAATCATTAAATTGGATAAAGAAACATCACATTATTTGAAAAATGTTATGCGAACAAAATCTTGTTTGGTGTTTAATGACGGAATTGAATATACAGCCGAATTATCCGATGATGCAAAGTCTTTGAATGTCGGGGCAAAAACAAACAATCCCGATTCCAAATTGGATATTACTTTTTGTTTTTCGGTTATAAAAAAAACAGATGAATTGTTAAATATGATTGCACAATTTGGTGTCGCACGAATTCAGCCTGTGATTACCGAACGCACTGTTGCAAAACATATAAATTGGGACAGATGTAAAAAAATTATAATTCAATCGGCGGAACAATCGGGTCAAAACAGTGTGCCAAAATTATTGCCTGTTATAAAATTCGAAGACTTGGACAAGTCCGAAATTGTTTTTGCCGACGAAAGAATAAAAACAGATGTGACCTGCGATATTAAAAATTGCAAATCTTTTATAATCGGGCCCGAGGGTGGATTTAGTGATACAGAATTTGATATATTAGAAAAATCGGGCGGGATTGGTGTGTCGTTGGGTAAAACAATATTGCGTGCCGAAGTGGCCGCCGTTGCGGGGATTGTGAAAATATTATGACAACCAGATTGGCAAAGTTTATAGCAGATACCGGATACGCTTCACGACGTGAGGCCGAACGGTTAATTTTGGAAAATAAAGTCCAAGTGAATGGGATAATCATAAATACACCGGTGTTTTTCGTAAATGGCGACGAAGACATAAAAGTATCGGGAAAAAAATTGGTCAAAAAATCCGATGTGAAATTATATGCTTTTCATAAACCGCTGGATACGATAACCAGTAATTCTGACCCAATGGGTCGGAAAACTATATTTGATGTTTTGGATAAAAAATATCGTAATTTAAAATATGTTGGTCGGTTGGATTTTAAAACAACAGGGTTATTATTGTTAACCAATGATGGGGGTGTGTCCCGTCAGTTGACTTTGCCGTCGAATAAAATCCCCCGCACATATATCGCCCGTGTCAAAGGCGATGATTTTACCGGCTTGGATGATTTAAGACGTGGGATAACGGTTGATGGGATAAAGTATCAACCAATGAAAATCGAAATCGAAAAAAACAAAGATTTAAAAATAACAATAACCGAAGGCAAAAAAAACGAGCTTCGGATTACTTTAAAGGCAGTGGGGTTGCCCGTTTTAAAATTGCACAGATTGTCGTACGGTAATGTTAATCTTGGGAATATGTCCGTTGGGCAAATAATCGAATTGGATCAAAAAACAATTGACGAATTGCTTAAAAATCCTTAAACTTATAATTATCAAGGAAGAGAGGGAGTTTTTAATGAAAACAACAACAGGTCAAAAAAAGACTTTGAAATCGCCAGTTAAAAAGAAATCAACAGTTAAATCAGTTGCAAAAAAAACTGTAAAACCTGTGGTTAAAACAGCGATAAAAACAACAAAAATCAGCCAACCGAAAAAGAAATTCCACGTATGGGATTTATCAATTTATATTTATTGGTTTATAATTTTATTCTTTATCGGTGCGACTACATATATATTGGGTGCCAGACATATGTTTAATCAACAAAACACTGTTGAATTTGTTGCCGAAGAAAGACTGATGCAAAACATCGATTATATTTTGGCGGGAACAGATAAAATGAAAGCCGGCGATATGAAAGGTGCAGCCCAAGATTTCACCGTTGCATTAAAAACAGAAAATCCATCCCCAGATGTGTTTGTGCTTCGTGGTCAGGCATATTTTAATTTGGGTGAATATAATATGGCAAAGGCAGACTTTGATACCGCATTGGCATTGGATACTTTGAACGCTGTTGGTTTTTACAGTCGTGCTTTGTTATTTATGAAAACAGAAAACTATGCCGAAGCCTTGGCAGATATTAACAACACTTTGGCGGCAAACGCTGTTAATCCATCTGAATTGTTGTCTATGCGTGATGTTTATGCAAAACGTGGGCAATTAAATTTATGGTTGAAAAATTGGGCGGGTGCTGTTGCAGATTATACAAATTCATTGGCCAGACAATCGGGTAATATCACAGCAAACGTTTATGCCGAACGTGGTGAAGCATATACCGCATTGGGTGAATATGTTTTGGCAGAACAAGATTACACATCTGCAATCCGTATTATATCGGAACAAATCGCTGGAAAAACATCACAGGGTGACAAAGAAGATTTATCCAGACAGGCAATGTCTTATTTTCAAAAATCGGCCGCATTGAATATCCAGCAAAATGATATGGTCCAAGCCCGTGATAATTTGGAATCTGCATATATAATTGCAACCGCATTAAATGACAAAGAAATGATTCAAACATTATCTTTGTTGATATTGGAATTATATTAAAAATAAACTTTGTTTGAACACTAAACCGCCCATCTGGGCGGTTTGTTTTTTTGCAATGACGTGGGATTTTAGGACGAATGGATTGCCGCAAAGTCTGATGACTTTTCGCAATGACAACCTTTTTACTGTCGTCATCACGGAAAGAAAGCCCGTCTGCACCGTCATCACGAGTGTTAGCGTGGTGATCTTTTTATAAAGAATTCGAATAGATTGCCGCAAAGCCGGACGACTTCTCGCAATGACGACGGGGGGAAAGGGGGATGGCGGCGGTGTCTTGGAATGGATTTGTCTGAATTATAATAAAAAAAACCGCCCAATGGGCGGTTTAATTTGTTTTTACGATATCCCAAATGGTTTTATTCCATTTCGGTTGATATAACGTCGCCGTATGAACCAACCTCGTCAGGACCTATGTAACATTTAACTGTGCTGCTCATGCTGTCCAACCATTCCATAACAGCTTCGTCAACGGCGGCCTCGGTTGCGGCAGTTGTTGCACTTTTTGCAATGCCCCATCCCAGAACACCACCAACCGCACCACCAACGCCCGCACCGATTGTTGTACCGGCCCATTGTTTGGTTTTTGTATCTTCGGCTGTTCTTAGATCTTCTTCTAATCTATCGATATCATCTTCTTTTTCAGCGATTTCTTCTTCTAAGTCAGCGATATCATTAGCAAGAGAGTTATCTGTGTTTCTTTCTTCTAAATCAGCTAATTCTTCTTCCAGATTGCTCAGCTGTCTTTTTGCTGTGGTTAAAGCAGCAGATGATTCTTCACGGCTGTCATATACGGCTTTTGGATCGCCCCATAATCCGCCGAATTTGGTTTCAATAGCGTTTCCACCAAATCCACCACCCAACAAGCCTGCCGCAACACCGCCAATTGTGGCCCATGTTTTGGTTCTTTTATCACCCGCTTCACGGTCATCCATAACGTCTTCGGAAATAACCTTTGTAATATCATCCAAGTCGCCTTGTGTTAACCAGCTTCCGCAGGTAAATGAATCACCGGCCGCAAAGTATGCTGTTGATTTATCATCTTTTTTCAACAAATCCTGTATCGCTTTGTCTTCGGATTGCAATGTCACACGAATACGGCAAAAACTGTTGTGTATTTCATTGCTGGAAACAAAATCTTTGTCTTCCAAACCGTTTACCGGATAATCAGATGGGATTTTATTGTTTTTCAATTTTGCCCACATAAATGTTCCGCCGACTTTGAAACCTGTGATACCAGTATTTCCGGATAAACACATATTTTGTTGTTTTGTTAATTTTGCGTTATATTCGGCCTGGGCTTCTTTTTCCAAATCGAATATGATTTGACTGAATAAATTGGTTCCAGCCGCGTTGATTGTGTAATCGTATTCAGAAATTGTATACGGTGTGTCGCATGCCTGACCACCACTGGTCGTGCCGCATACACAGATTACACCGCTTTGTGTTTTACACAAATCCTGACCGTTTTCATCCTGTTGTTGTATTGCTTCTCTTAGGTCTTCGGAAACGTCATAGGCACCTGCACCCAACCAGCTGTTGCGGATTGTTGTATCGGAACCCCAAACATTGCTTGTATTTTTGCCGACTTCGGAACGGGCGGCTTCGGCACGTAAATGTTCATTACAGACCGAATTGTTTTTTACCTGATTCAAACATAGCCCAATAATAACTGTGTAATCCAATACACCACCGACTTTGTTCATACTTTTGTTAAATGAATCACTGGTCGTTGCAGTCAGGGTTGAATAGATATCGTTTCTGTTGCGGTAGCAATTTTCAAAACCATCGCCACATTCGGATATAACACATTGTGTTGCAAATATTTCACATTGATCTTCCATTCTGTTTAATGCGGCCGCATTGTATGAACTGCTTAACTTTGCATTCAATTCACCAACCACACCAATTGGATCCGGTGTTGTGACATCGTCGTCCATCGATGTGAACAAGAAATCAAATAAACCATCCCCCAGGAAGCTTAAAGTACCCGTTGCATTATCAAATGTTGCACCTGCGTATTTACAGTAATCATCGTTGTTTACAATCGATTCACAGCTGAATTTAATATCGCTTAGCGTTGTATCGCTGGTTACACCTTTGACTGTGTTACCTTCGGCAAAAGCCGCAGAATAACAAGCCGAACCAACACCGTCACCACATGCGCCCATTGCACAATTGGTAATTGTTGATGCACAGCGTTCTTTTGTTTTTTTATCAAAGCTTATAATCAAATCATCGATTTTTGATTCCATTGAATTGTTCATACGGGATGCGTATGCTTCGGCAAAGACATCATATCTGTTGTCTTGGTCCTGTAATTGGGAATTTGACGGCATTGCACCACCACCCAAAAATGTCGCATAACAATATTTGTTCGCACCGATTGTGTCAAAGCAATTGTTTTCTATAAATCCACGAACCTGTGAACTGGTAACACTTTCAAAAGATATTTCATTGTTCGATGTTGCGTCTTCGTTATTGATAACGTCCGCAGCATCAGCGATTGCCATATCGGAACCAGCTTTACACTTGTACGGATTTGTTGCACAAGTATTTAAAATACATTGATCGGCAACTTTGTAACAAGTCGAAACTGCGTTAATCGCAGCCAATGCGGCACCTTCGGTGATTTTTATACCCAAACGACTGGTGCTGGATGGACTTGCAGACGGGGTTGTTGTGCCGAATAATTCAAGTACACCGTCTTCTTGGCAACGGCCCAGCGTCGATTCGCAGAATAATTTTTGTTTTTTAAATTCTGTATCTGTTGTACATAATTCAAAGTCCGAACCACAAACATCCCCACGTGTTAAACATGTTTCATATCTGCGAACACAGGTTGATGTGTCATAACGGTTGTTTAAAAATGCGGCTTCGACCATTTGTCCCAAAACACTGGTGTCCGCAGGATAAACGTATTCGCCGTTGCTGTCTTTGTTAGCAAACGAAGTCGTTGAACCAATTCCGTACAATGTTTGTATCGCAGCAGATGAACAAGCCGATAAAGTACTTGCACACATACCTTGTTTTGCGAAAAGCAATGTATTGTTGGTGCATTCTTGGAAACTTGTTCCGCAGACATCCGCACCCTTTAAACAGCCCACATAATTATCAACGCACAGTCTGTTGACTTCGTCAACGCTGGTGGTTGTGGACGAACTGGTCGATGTTGACGCAGATGTTGTCGAATTTATCACACCCGTCATAGTCGGCATACGGGATGAATATGTCGTTCCCGTTGTTCTGTATGTTACAGCAACCGCAGCAGGCAAAACAGCCATAGTTGCGATAATTCCAATTGTTTTGTTCAGAATTTTCATTCTCTTTACTCCGTTATCATACGGATATTATATCATAAAAAAACATTTAAAACAAATAAAAATAATAAAGTTTTTGGAATAAAAATTAACGATCGGATTCTAAAATATATTTCAATTCTTGCATGTCGGATGGTAATTTTGTGTTAAATTTCATTTTTTCGCCCGTTACAGGGTGATCAAATTCCAATATTTTTGCATGCAGCATTTGACCATTATTTTCGGATAAAAAGTCCAATAAATCCATATTTTTAACACTGCCCAGACGGGTTGAACCACGGCCATAAATAGGGTCACATAAAACAGGAAATCCGTGTGTGGATAAATGAACCCTGATTTGATGGGTGCGACCTGTTTTCAAAGCACAACGAAGTTCACAAATTTTTTCCCGTCCCCATATGTTAACGACTTCGACCTCGGTTTCGGCATGTTTGCCACCGGTTTTAACCATTGACATTTTTTGGCGATTACGAGAAGATCGTGCAATGTTACCAGTGATATCGGCACTTTCCCATGTTGGAACGCCCCAACAGATTGCAATATATTTACGGGTCAGGGTGTGGTCCGCAAAAGTTTTTGTTAATTCTTTGAAAGCCGCATCAGATTTTGCCAAAACAACAACCCCACTGGTGTCTTTGTCCAAACGATGAACAACCCCAGGGCGAACGTTGCCGCCCAATGCGGATAAATGTGTGTGTGATAAAATATTTTGAACCAATGTCCCCGTTGCATTACCGGCGGCTGGATACATAACAACACCACGAGGCTTGTTAACAACAATTATATCTTCGTCTTCGAACAATATTGTCAAATCAAAATTGTTTTCAGGTTTTAAATCGGTGTCTGGTTTTTCCAAGCCTTGGACCAATACCGCATATTCCGTACCTGTTTTAATTTTTTCCGAAAACTTTGCCGGCATTGATATTCCATCAATTGTTTTGGTTACTTCGAACCGTTGGATTTCGTTTCTGGAATATTCCGGCATCATAGTCGCCAAAAATTTATCCAATCTTTGACCTGCATCTGATTCATATATTGTAAAGTTACGATTTTCTGACATTATTTATATTCCTTCCAGTCTTTTTCAAATGTGCATTTTGACATATTGACGGTCAATGTGTGTTCGCCTTCAACTGGGCATTTTAACAATCCTGTGGTTGTTTCTTGGAATGCATCTTGTTTTGCATGATGCCATGCAAAAAGAAGTTCAGTTGGCGGATAAATACACACAACCATTATATCCCAATCACTATGTTCACCCCAAGGTCCCTGCCAATAAAAAGTTCGGCCGCCTTCGCCGTAACATGGAAATCCGTCCAAGTAATATAATTCCAAACCCTGATCTATGATTGTTTTGTCGGGTATGATTTCAACACGATGTTGGTTTAATCGCAATCCTGTTATCGCCTGCCAGTCGGAACTGGTTGAAAAAACAGTAACACGTGACGGTGCATCCGAATCCGCTGCTGCCGCTATCCCGAAATTTGATATTAAAAATACGAATAAAATAAGCTTTTTAATCATTTAACATCCTTTAATTGAACGGTTATTTTTGCGGTGTCATAAATCGAACCGGATAACAAATATTTAAAATCAACATATTCATCCGAACCCAGTAATGTTGCAGGTGGCATAAATTTTTGAATGCTTAAAATATTATCATCTTTGTCTTTGGATATTACAAATACATTTGGTACACCGTATACATATTCACTGATGTTTTTTATGCGTCCATAAACTTCGATTTGTTTTTCACCTTCGACTGTTATGACGTTTGTTTTTAATACTTCGGCAATCAGTGGGTTTTTAGTCATATTGTCAATGCGATGGGTTTTTATAGAATAATAAGAAAACACAGATACTGCCAACAATGCACAAATTGATGCAAACAAAGTAAGTAATGATTTTTTATTCGCTGGCTTTTTATTGTGTATCATCATTCCGCACATCGGACAACGAACGGCCCCAGATAATGATTTATCCGTATAAAAATTAGTTTTGCAAACGTTACAAGTTTTTTTCATATCTTATATATACCATATATTATTCTAAATTCAACTGCTGATATTTTATTTTTATCAGGGCTTCGATTTCATTCAAAGCATTGATAAAATCTGTAATTGTTGCGTTTTGGTTATTCGCTGGGATTTGAAATATTTTCGTAGAAACTGTTAATTTGCTGCGATGCAATCGGTTTAACTCTGTTGATAATCGATTTAATTCCGCAAAAGTAACGTCGGAAAACTTCGCAGATTTTAAATCGGCATCCCAAAAGTATTCAGGATTCGAAGCGTCTTCGATACGGCTGCCTATTATCAATCGTGGTGTAATTGATCCGTCAAATCCAACTGTTGTGTAATTTGCATATATTGTGCCTTCTGTTAATTCCAGTTTGCGTAGGATTTTTAAAATCGCAGGTTCTTCGCTGAATTCATCCGATACGTATAATCCGGATAAATTTAAATCGTTCACCCATAAATCATTGGATTCAATCGAATCAAATTTTCCGACACCCGTCAAACTTATCGTGTCGGAAACATACATGTTGGTCGAATCCGAAGATAGTGTTCCTGAAATTGTCGCACTGGCTGAATTAAGTTGGCCACCTAAATTACTACGAGTTTCAAATACAACTGTGTCGGATTGAATTTCTTGGGTTTTGATATATTCGCCAAATTTTCCATATTTACCATCAAAGAATTTTACATTCGTAATGTCACGGTTTGCCATGTTCAAAGAATTTAACATCGTTGCATCTGAATTGTTGTCCGATGGTAAACGCCATAAATAATTGTCTTGGCTGATTTTCGGTTTTGTTATTTTTACCAAACCATCTGTTTTTATTAAGTCAAGGTTTTTGGTATTTGTTTGCCAAGTGCCACCAACACCGTATGCTTGGTTTTCTTGGATGTATCCGATATTTGAATCACCCAAATTTACAATTTCGTTCGTGCGAAAAGATGTAATGTCTGCATCATTTAAAACGATAACACCCTGTAAAACGATTTGATTTTTATCGTTGTCTGATTTTAAAATCCGAAGTTGAATTTTGTCTTTGTATTTATTCAAAGTCTGTTCGCTGATGCCGTAATCGGATAAAGAAACAATATCAACACGTGTAATGCTTTTTCCAATAGTTTTTTCCAAATCGCTTTTATTTGTCGTTATGTATTTTTCCAGTGCGTTTTGAAATAATTGCATTTCACGAGTTATTGCAATGTTTTCGGCACGACGAATACGATCGGTTTGAAACCCCAGTAAAAATGGAATCATTGCCGCCGCCAGCCCAAGTGTCAACAAAAATTCAACCATTGTTGCACCACGTTGATTTTCAAAAAAAGCTCTTTTAAATAATTTCATTTCTTTTTTATCTTTATTGTTTTTGTGGGATATCCTGCCATGCAGAATCCATTATTTTTTCAAATTCTGTTGTTTCAATAGATTGTGGAATAACGGTTCGACCCAATCCGAAATCGGTGAATGATGGCGGTGTGCTGGACGGAAAAGACCAATTGCCGATTTTCAAAGGTGTTTCTGTTGACATCAAAAGTTCGCTGGACAATGTGATTCCAAAATTATTATGGAAAATCAATTCGTCCGTTGCCAAATAAGCTGTTTCAACATAATGTGCCATAATTCCCGCAAAGCCGGATACACTTAAACTGCCCGATGGATTTAAATTTAAATTATTTCCAACGTTTACAGAATTGTAAATATTGGCACGATTTGCAATAATACCGCCGTCGGTTGAAAATCCTTGTTTGTTCAAAGTTTTTGTTGCGACTTCATTGAATCCGGTTATATCTTTGTTCACACGTATGCTTTTTATATTTATTTCATCACTTTCGATATTTGCACCTTTGGAAAAATATATGTTTGATGCATATAAATCTGTGGCTTGTAAAAATGCTGCTGTGACTTCGTCAAACGAAGACGAAGTTGCCGTGAGGTTGCCAACATTTTGTAAATCAAAATTATTCATATTTAATGGTCGGGCCATTATATTCAATTCTTCGTTTTCGGATGCTGTTTTATGTAAATATTTTTCAATGTTTTGTGTATTAAAATCATAGTTTATTTTGTATACCAAATCCCCAGGTAAAAAATCAGGTGAACTTATCGCCCAGCTGGCGGTATATGCAACACCATCATTTGAAACAATTGTTGCGTCCGGTCCAATTTTTTGTGCGATTTGTGCACTGCGTGTTGCCCCGTCGGGAAATGAAAATATCAAATATATATCAGTTACATAAGAATCTTGTACGGGATATTTATCGATTAAACCAAGTTCCGGCATAGGGCTGATGGAATCCAATTCTGCATCGGACAAAATTATTTGTGCGATATCGGGCCATTTATCCTGATTTAATCGCACGAAATTCAAAGCATTTTCACGAATGGTTATAACTTTTTTTGCGGTTGCAACGTCTTGCATACTTTTGGAAATGTCCGCAATTTGGGAATAGAAAAAAGGACTTAACGCTGCAACAATAGAAAACACTAACATGATTTCCAATAAACTGGCACCACGTTGTTGATTTTGCAGTTCGTATCGGGTTGCATTAAAAATTTTTAACTTCTTTTTAAACACAGTTTGACCCACCTTGTAATAAACATTCTTTTGCATTTATTCTTTCTTCTAATGCTTGTAAAAATAAATATCTGCAAATAATATATTGCGATACAGATTTTGCATTATATGTTCCGCCTAATGTGGTTATGTGTTCTTTGCACGAAATTGTATCCGAGCTTTGTTCAAGCGGTTCTTTTAAAATTTTAATTTCGTCATTGTTAATCCAGGAAACCAAAGCATCAGGCAATAAAGATGTTCCAGCAGGGCGGATGTCTAATATAATCGCACCTGTTTGTCCTTGTAATATCGCACTGGACGTTTGGTCACGCATTGTAATGTTTGCTGTGTATATATATTCTGTTGTTATGCCTGTATTGGTAGAATATTCCAAAGAATCTGGACTGATGAAAACATCCTGACCGCCGGACGCATCAATAAAAGATGTTATTTCCAGTCTTTCGGTTGAAAAAGACGTGTCGTTCGCAATAACGTCTCCACGCACTTCCCAATCGGCGGGGCCTGTAAAACTGGTGCTGCCGGCGGACATGGTGAAATCGTAAACTGCAACATTTTCCGCCAATAAATTCGAAGCCGAACCGTATTCAGAAAAAGTCCGAGCAGATAAAAAATCAGTTTGCAACAAACCTGTGTTAATTGTTAAAGCCGCATCACCCTGATCGGATTGAAATACAACGATGTTGGAATTCATATTTTTTATTTCGTTTCGTTCGTCAAACGTAGTTTCGATTCCTAATAATGAAAGATTTTTTATTTGGGTTGTTTCAAATTCCCCATTTCGACCCAATAGCATAGAAGTGTTTTCAATATCAAAATCACCCATATTTAAATCGACCAAAAAACCAGAATTGGTTAAATTTCTTTCTTTTAATGGAACCAAATCTTGGAAAGCTTCACTTAATGGGACAATTGCGTATATAATGTTGTCTTCGTATGATCCGTAAAAACCAATTCGGCGTGCCTGTTGTGCCAGTTCGTTTTCGGTCATATTGCCACCGGTTCCCTGAATATATGCATAAATTTCTGTGTCGCTTTTTACAATAACTAATGACAAATCTTGGTTGTACGAAGTTTTTGGAATAAATCCCAGCGGCAATCCATACGGTTCCAATAAATCCGTAAATTTATCCCCCGATATAGTCGTTGTTTCAAAATTGATGTCATTCAAATTTTCCTGGATATATATTTTTGCCGCAGTTGATGCCATTTCAATCTGTTTAACCGCTGTATTCATCCGCGCATCTTGTTCTTGGGTTGCAATTTTGTTCGTAAACAAAGGCATAAAACCAATAATCAGTGTTAATGCTAATAAGGCTTGCAATAAAAAATTTCCTGATTGCTTTTGCAAAAATTATCCTCTCTTTTGTTTATTATCATAGCAATTGAAAAAAATTATTGCAATCGGTTTTCATATGAATTATCATATATGTCATAGAACGGTAAATTTAGTGTTACCAAAATTGACTTCCAAATAAAAATAAGTTAAGAAAATATGCAAAATAAAAAAAATCAATCTGGTGTTGGAATGATGATTCAACGTTGTCATAAATGGCGTCAAAGACGTAAACAATATATGGATCAAGCAAGACAAACATCTGATGTTGTTGAACGTGAACGCTTGTTGCAAATGGCGGAACATTTCGGTCGTCAAGTGTCTGCTGAACAGGGCAAAATAGACGCAGGTCGTGATGTCAAAGATAAATCAGCACCCGCTTGTCCTGCACCTGCTGATATTGTCGAAGAAGCATCAGGGCAAATTGCAGACGAAGAAGAATCTGATTTCCCAGATTTTATCCAAAATTTGAAATAAAAATTTTATTTTTTAATCCTTGAAATTTCGATTTTATTTGATACCCTTATACGCATAAGGAAGGTGGACATGAGTTCTAATTACACAGTTCTTGCCCGCAAATATCGCAGTCAGGATTTTAAATCTTTAATCGGCCAAGATGTATTGGTCAAAACTTTGACAACCGCAATCGGTACGGGACGCATCGCACATGGATACGTTTTAACCGGTATTCGTGGTACAGGAAAAACCAGTACAGCCCGTATTTTTGCAAAGGCTTTGAATTGTTTGTCCGAAAATGTTCCGGCCCAAAATCCGTGTTGTGTTTGCGAAAACTGT
Organism: uncultured Muribaculaceae bacterium; assembly: GCA_964368045.1. Taxonomy (GTDB): domain Bacteria; phylum Pseudomonadota; class Alphaproteobacteria; order Rs-D84; family Rs-D84; genus CAUTNA01. The sequence continues at coordinate 9,548 of CAYIZJ010000001.1, read as the reverse complement.
TTATCTATTTCATCCGGACAACATATTGATGTTTTGGAAATTGACGCCGCATCACACAGCGGGGTTGATAATATTCGTGATATTTTGGGTGGTGTTCAATATAAACCAACAAATGCCAGATACAAAGTTTATATAATCGACGAAGTTCATATGTTATCGACACCTGCTTTTAATGCTTTGTTGAAAACATTGGAAGAACCACCAAGCCATGTAATATTCATACTTGCGACAACCGAAGTTCGTAAAATTCCTGTAACCATTTTATCCAGATGTCAAAGATTTGATTTGGCACGGGTTAGTGTCGAAACATTAAAAGAACATTTTTCAAAAATTGCAAAATCTGAAAACGTTGAATTAACAGATGGGGCAAACGAATTGATTGCGGGTTCTGCGGACGGTTCTGTTCGTGATGGTCTGTCTTTGTTGGATCAGGCAATCGCACAAACGGCCGGCAAAGTTGATGAAGCAGCCGTTATGGATATGTTAAAAAGAGCCGATAGAAACATCGTTTTAAATTTGATGGATTTTGTTTTATCCGGAAATGTTTCGGGTTGTTTGGAATTGATTGATTCTGTATATAATGCAGGTACAGATTTGTCTATGTTAATGTCTGATATGTTGGAATGGACCCATTGGGCAACCAGAATGCATCCGGTTTTAAAAAGTTCGGATGTTAAAACTTGTCCTTATTCCGAAGAGCAAAAGAAAAAAATTATCGACACTATCCGTGACGCATCGTTAAATTCTTTGTCCCGTATCTGGCAGGTCTTAATCACAGCTGTCCCAGAAATGAATGCAGCAAAAAATCAAAAACAATGTTTTGATATGATAACAATTCGATTGATTCATATTGCACAAATGCCATCTGTTTCAGAAATACTGCAAAACGAAGCAAAACCAATGGTGCGAACAGCTGTTCCGCAAACTGAATCTAAACCTGTTGTACAACCAACGGTTCAACCTGTTGTCGCAAAAAAAACGATAACTGATGCAAACTCTTTGTCGGATGGGTTAAAAGATTCCAAAGAAATAATATTGTATTCTTATTTCAAAGAAAATGTTGAAATTTCATCGATTGAAAATAATTGTATAAAATATTTCGACAGAAAAGGCGATAAAGATTTCGGTTTGAAATTATTGAATTGGCTGTTGGATTATACCGGTGAAAAATGGACTTTGGATAAATTGGAACAATCTGAAAATGTTCAAACTTTAAAAGAAGTAAATAACCAAGAATTAGAAACCGATCCAGCAATCGCTGATGCAATGTCTTTGTTCGGTGCCGACACATCAGATATCGAAAAAATATAAAAAGGATTTAATATGAAATCAGAAAGCGGACGCTCTTTAATAGAAATGTTGGGTGTTTTGGCGATAATGGGTGTTTTAACAACGGCTGTAATTGCGACATATAATTCTTTGCGTGACAGAACGTCACGGACAGTTGCCGAAGAAAGTCTTAAAACAACAGCAAATAATGCAAAAATATTATATTCTTCCAAGGGTGATTTCAAAGGTATTTCTATTGACGGTCTTATCAAAGCAGGGGCGTTAAAAGATGTGCGACCGCCACTGGGTGGAATGGATTGGGATATATCGTCAAACGTCGAAGGTACGGAATTTTCAATCAATTTGGTTAATTTATCTGGGGACGATTGTAAATACTTTGTCGTGAAAAAATTGGATTGGGCAGATATTGTAAAAGTTAACGGATTAACAGTCGAACCGGGGATTACATGTATGGAAACCGGCGACAATGATGTTTCATTTATAATCAAAAGATAATGAAAAAAAATATGAAATTATTTAATAAAATATTTTCAATGATTGTGTTGGGTTGTTGTGTTTCTTCTTGTGCCCAATATCAAACACCGCAGCGGGAAATGTGGCCGAAATATTTGGCGGGGGTAAGCTTGTCCGATATGACCGATCAGGCAAAAGTCGCAAAAAGACCCGTGTTTTTGGGGTCGGGCGGAATGTTGTTAAGTCAGGTAAAATTCGATGAAAATTTGGATTATGGCGACAAAGCATTAAACGACAATGTCAAAGCGGTAAGTTATATGGCAAATATAGAATCCCAGCTTTATGATTCTTTGCGTAAATCGGGTATTTCTGTGCAACGTGCCGGAACAGACGTTGTTGTTGTTTTGGTTCGCACTTCTTTGATTGAATTAAATGCGCCGCAATTATCGGCAACAGGAATTGATACTTTGTCAAAAATCTCTGACATATTAAAAAAATATCCCGCAACATTTATCGAAGTCGCAGGTTACACAGATTCGATGTCTGATTCGTCGGCTGCAAATAAATTATCAATGGATATGGCACAAAGGGTTGCCATATATCTGTCACAGGATGGAATAAATCCGGTGCGTATGTTTGTTGTTGGTCGTGGTTCGTCCCGCCCAATAGCCGCACAGGATGAATTCGGAAGAATTACTAATCGCAGGGTTGAACTTAGAATATCTCCGGCAAGATAATTTTAAAAAACATCTTTGCATTTGTAAAAAATAGTTGCTATACTGACCGCAGCTTTAAGAAAAAAGGAAAGAAAAATGTTAAAAAAATCAAAAAACAGTTCCAAATCTGTTAAAAATTTGGTTAGCACAGATGCCGCAATGGTAATGGTTAAAAAATACAAAAAAGCAGGTATCATCGCAGCAATTGTTTTGGCAGTTGGTTTGGGTGGTGCAGCAATGTTCGGTGCTTTTTCTGGTGCGGAATTGAAAACAGTAAAAGAATCTTTGGAATCAGTTGATGCAAATGCAGCAAAAGCGTCTGATTTAAACATCGCAGTTGTTCGTATGGATGCAATTCAATTGGAAGCCGGCGTATTGGAATCTTTGCGTTCACAAAAACAAAAATACGAAGAAGCTTTGCAAAAAGACTTGATGGAAGAACAAGAAGCTTTGGAAGAAGAAAAAGCAGAAATTGAAAAATCTCAAAGCATGTTGTCCCGTGAAGCTTTGCAACGTCGTGTTGGTGAATATCAAAACCGTATCGGTTTGTTGCAACGTGACTTGACTGAAAAAGCTCAAAAAATCGAAGCTGCATATCAAAAAACTTTGATGGAAGTCCAATCAGAACATTTGGATCCAATTATCGAAGGCATCATTGCAAAAAAGAAATTGTCTTTTGTAATGGACGGTCGTTTTGTTCGTATGGGTGGTGATGTAGAACATTTGGATATCACAGACGAAGTTGTTGAATCTTTGAACAAAAGAATCAAAACAATCAAAATGGAAAAACCAGAAAATATGTAAGTTTCGGTTTTGTAAATTAAAAAAGCTTGGTGGAAATTCACCAAGCTTTTTTTTACACATCATTTTAATATCTGGCATTTGAATTATTTTTGTTTGCCTGTGATGTTAAATTATTTTTAATAGTTCCCAGCAATGTTCCAAATATTGTTAAACATTCTTGGAATTTTTTTGTCGTCGACATACCGGATGAAGATATGCACTGTTTGTTTTCTGCTTTTTCGTCGACTATTTTTAAACTATCAGCCAATGAAAATGCAGTTTCATAATCGGTTGCTAATTGTTTTTTTGCAGCTGTGCTGGTTTTTTCGCCGTAATTTGTCGCATATCCAACAGCTTCGTAATTATTCATTAAACAATCTGTTTTATCTTCGACCAATATACGACGGCCGCATTCCATAATACCGGTAAGTGTTGATGAATATCCGCCCGAGCTTTCTTCGTCTGCGGCACCGGCGGCTTCCATTTGGGCGGTTAATATTGCTTTTTCCAATTGGGTTTTAAAGCGGCCCATTGTGCTTTCCAAAAAGTTAAACTGTTTGTTCATTTCCTGGGTCATCAATGTTGCTTTTAATGCGATGATTTCTTTGTTTTCCTGCATTTCATTTTGATCGTCGGAATTTTCATCCAACCCAGAATTGTATGCATGTGTTGTGCATAACGCAAAATCACTGTTTATAAATTCCGGACACATTCCTGTGTCATCATCTATGTCATTGCTAAGTCTAGTAAAGTGTGTGTTAGTACAAATGTTGTCAGGGTATCTTTTTTGAGTAACCTGTTTTTCCAATGTTGATTTGGTAAGGTTTGCATCAAAACAATATTTCATAGATTCTGCCGCATCTGGTGTTCCGTATGTTGGGGAATCCTGTTCGATAATTTGACGCAATAAATCAATTCCTATATTGGATGATTTTCTGCGGTTTTTAAATAATTTTGATTCATCCAATGCAGTGGATGCACATTTTATTACGATGTTGCTTTCTTTGTTTGTGTTGTTATCCATCCATTTTTCCTGGACTTCACGTTTGTCGGTAATCATTTCCAATAATTCACAAGGTTCATCACCATCTTTTGTATCATCTCTGCATAAAAATGTTCCCCACACATTACATGTGTCATTTAACATCATATAAATATCGGTGATATCAACACCCAAACTTTGTGCCAAAATAAGTGCGTCATAAACTTCGTCCAAAACGTCGTTATATGGGTCAAAGAAATCGTTTGCCTTGGATTTAAATACCGCAACACGGGCAGGGCCTTCGCAATAATTACCCGATGAATCGCATTTTGCATAATCAAAAACGTTTTGCATTGTTTTTTTCAATACTTTCAAAGCATCTTCGGAATTTTCCAATTGGGATAATATTCTGTTACCCGCCTGTTCACGAACAAGAACTTCGGCGGAAACATTGTTTTTAACCGCTTGTTCAATTTTTTGTGCCGGTGCGGCTGCGGCCGCCGCAGCGGACGCCATATCAATTTGTTGTTGTGCGGTTTGTTGTGATAATATTTTTTGTTCCGCCAAAGCGGCTTCGACTGCGGCCGCCGTAGAAGCACTTTGTTGTTGGGATTGATACTGCATCTGTTCAATTTGTTGCTGCATCATTTGAATTTGTTGGGCACTGCTGGCTGCCGCTGCATTTGCGGCCGCAGCCGATGCGTTTGCCGCATTTTGATTTGCCTTTGCCGTGCTGGACGCAACCAGTTGGGCGGCAATCGATTGAATTAAACTTTCCCCGTGGCCCTTGCATTCATTGTTTGATAAAACACAACCCTGAACAATTGGGTATGCAATATCCATTGATGTACATCCACCTGTTGCACATTTCGGTTGAGCACATCGTAAAATCACCGCATTACAATTACCAAAGTTTGCATTTGCATTGCGTTCATTTTGTAAATTATTCCATTGATTGTTATTTATCGAACCCATAGTTCCATTATAAGACGTTAAATTACTGCCGGCAGTTCCGGACAAAGGCTCGGCCCCCACAGAAGTAAATCCTGTCAGGCATAATGCTGCAATAAAAAAGCTTGATAAATATTTCATCTCTCTGGATAATATTTTATCACAAATTCAACCGATATAAAAGATAAAAATAAAAAAAATAAAAACCCCAATTTCTTGGGGCTTTGTTTTTTATTTTGTTTCGCCGTCTTCGATTATGGCTGTGAATGTTGCCTCGGATACTTTTTTTCCCGATACCATTGCGATGCCGCTGAATTTGTATAGTCTCATTTTTGAAAATAATAATTCAATATGCAATTCTAATACGTCGCCTGGTTTTACCATATGAAAGAATTTTGCTTTATCTATTGTTGTAAAATATCCCAAACGGCTGCCGTCGGTTATACCCATTTTTGTTAATGCCATAAAACAGGCGGTTTGTGCCATGGCTTCGACCTGTAATACGCCTGGCATAATTGGGTTTTGTGGAAAATGTCCCGCACACCAAAATTCACCTTCGTGAACATTATGAATCCCAACAGCACTGTCGGTATTAAATTCACGAACTTCATCAATTAACAACATATCCCCACGATGTGGAATAATTTTTTCTATATCACTTTTATTTGCGAATGGCATTTTGTTTTCCTTTTATTTTTTTACTATTTAACATTTTTACGAAGCCAAGCATAATGACGCATCATTTCCATCCCAGGCCCCGCCGGAGTTCCCATCCAACGTTCACCCGATGGGATTGTTCTGAACACACCGCTGTGTGCACCAATTTCTGCATCGTCTCCGATTTTAACACCGTTTGCAATACCGGTAAGTCCGCCAATCAAAGTACGGTCGCCAACTGTTGTGCCGCCTGCAATACCTGCCAGCGCTGCAACAAAGCATTCGGATCCTATAACAACACCGTGGGCAATTTGAACAAGGTTATCAATTTTTGTCCCGTCCCCAATTTTCGTATCAGTCATAGCACCCCTGTCAACACAAGCACAAGATCCAATAGAAACACGATTTCCCAAAACAACACGACCAACGTGTGGGATAAATATATTTTTTCCATCCTGTCTGGTGTATCCAAATCCGTCTTTGCCGATTACAGCATTTGCATTGATAACACAATCGTCGCCGATTGTTGCATTTTCAATGTGGGCTCCGCTGTGAATGATTGTGTTGTTTCCGATTACAACATTTCTTCCGATAAATGCCCCTGGGTAAATTTTTACATCCGCACCCAAAACCGCACCACGTTCAACGGTTGCAAATTGTCCGATGTATACGGATTTTTTCTTTTTGAAATAAACTCTTCTTTCTACATAGGCACCAAAATGTATGCCGTATCGTGGTTTTTCGGCATAAACTTCGGCCAATATTTTAACAATGTCTGATCTGGGTGACTTTGTAATCAGCAATGTTGCACCCTTTGGCGCAAATTTCACCTGTTCGGGCTGAATAAGAATTATGCTGGCACGAGTGTTTTTTAATACTTCGATTGGCAAAATTTTAAAAGCCGAGCTGTTTCGTTCAGTTGAATAAAATGACAACTGTCCAGATTTTGCGTCCATAATCGGGGCAATCGAACGAATAATCGTTTTTTCATCACCACGTAATTCCAGTCCCAACTTTTTGGCCAATTCGCCAGCAGTTGTTTTAATGCCTTTTGGCATAAATAAAGATTTTATAAATTTAAACATAGCAAATATTATAGATTAAAAAAAAGCAAATTCAAATAAAATTTTTTTATGGACAATTTTGTAATTGAACCATGACTTTTTGAATGTCTTGATTTATTGACACTGTGTTATCCCGTTTTAAGCCGTCTGTATAAGTATAGGCAAATGGATAATATCTGAAATCCGGCATCATATAATATAATATGTAAAAAGGTTCCAGCATTGATTTGTACATTTCTTTGGCATTACATAAACAACCATTGCGAACATCAGCAATGACTTCGGCGGTTTGAGTGTTTTCGGCTCGGTCATCTAATTCGTCATCGTTCATAAATAAACATCTGTCGCCGATATTATAAAAATTGGTGTCGTTGATTAAGAATGTATATATCAAATCTTCGTCCGCACCTGATGTCTTTAATTGATATACCATGCCGTCCGTACAACAAGCGTTCGCAGCATTCATCAACATTTTATAACGATCAACCAAAGGTTTTGCCATAATGTTGTTGCCGGTTATTTCAGGGTTACAAGAAATGTAATCCATAATTTCATATATTTGTGGATCTGTTAAATCGCCGTCATAAACAAAAGTCGTTTCGTTAACGGCAGGTTTAGTTCGCCATATTTCACACTCATTAACAGTTTCGAACGGACAATTATAATAAACAAAGAACGTATCCATATTGGATTGATAGCTTGTTTGGTTGACTGTCGCATAATTTAGCAAGTTTTCAATTTCTTTTGTTGCTTCGTCCATACTGATGTATTGTGTTGGTTGTGTGCTGGTTGATTCATTTATATAATCAGATGCACCCGCTTTTGTAACAAAAGCCGCACAAATACAAGCCATTAAAAAAGACATTTTAATTTTCATATTATGAATTATATCAAAAAATCAATCAAAATAAAACAGGAAATTAAATTTATTTTATTGCAATGTTTATGCTGCTTGTTTTATCATTGTTAATATATAAGAATAAAAGAGGTGAAAAATGAGAAAAATTATAACAACTTTGATGTTGGCTGCGGTGCCATTTTCGGTTGCTGCGAATGCAAACGATACTTATGGACAACCAGAATCCCAAATAATAACAAAATCCCCAAAAGGCAACTTGTCTGGATTAAGTTCGGATACAAATGAATATCCAGATTATACGTTGGAACCCAAAGAAGGAAAAAAAGTCGCAAAAAAAACAGAATTAAAACCAGAACCTTTGCCAGAACCTGAGATTTTGCCAGAAGAACAACTAGAAGAAACAAAGCCTGTTGCAAAAACAAATAGCGAATGGGACTTTGGTTTGTTGGACGGTGTTCAATTCGGGGCGGGTGTTGGCACAACTGGTGCAAACTTTTTTGCGGGATATGCGAATCGTGAATCTTCGTATTGGTTAATAAAAAAGTTCGGGGTGCGTTTTGATTATGCTTCGACCGATATGTTTGATATAACGATGGACACAATTGCTGATCAGGCTTTTGAATATGTGGATGGTTTGGGTGATATTATGTCGGCCAAAGACACAAATGTAAAAGCCGAGTCAAAAGGCATTATGGTTGACTTTTATCCGTTCAGTTCATCCGGATGGCGATTGTCTGGTGGGTATACGTCGGGTAATTTGTCGTTTAATTCAACTGCGGACATATCATATGGCTTTGATGCGGAATTTGAATTGGCAGGAACACAATACAGATATAATGCGTCCGATTTAGAAGGCGTGGCACAATTTAATTGGGATTACAAGGGGCCTTATGTTGGAACCGGTTTCGAAGGCACTTTATACAAAGGTTTGAAATTCTATATGGATATGGGTGTTGTGTTTGCGGATAAATCGGGTCAATTTGATTTGATTGTCCCAGAAACAGGATTGGAAGTATTCGAAGGTGGTACTTGGAATCCGGTTGCAGGTGATACAACTTTGACCGATGAATTCGAAGACTTAAAAGCAGATGCGTTAAAAGATGCAAACGAAGACATTTCAAAAATAGACTTTTATCCTATTATTAAAATGGGTTTGATGTATCGCTTTTAATATATACATATAATATGAATATCAAAAATCGGCCTTGTTGTGAAAAACGGGGCCGTTTTTTTTCGAATCGTTGCTATATTTTATGCATAGGCATATAAACATATTGTTCTGATTCGTCGAAACGGGTATAATACGAATCGTGAAATCGATTATGTTTTGTGTTTTATGTAAAATACATTAAATAAAAAGTCCCAGTTTTTAGGGCTTTTTAATTCTTTTTAGATTTTTTGTAAATTATTTTCATTTTTTGGCTTGACTTTTGTTATGGATGTGTTTATAGTATTTTAGCTTTCAAGTTGGAAACCAAAAAGAATCCAACCCCTGAAATTCGCGAGATTAAAAAACAAAACTTTTTTAGATCATCGCAATATTGTGAATAAAAGCAGCTCATCAAAATATGATGTCTGATTATAAGTTAAGTAATTTATAATTAAATATCATTATTTTCAAGAAGGGATATGCAGACAGTTGAATTTGGAAACATCCAAACTTTAACATTAAGTTATTGTGCATATCCTAGACAGGTAGTAGGTTTACAAAGATTTAAAATTTTATGTAGAGCCTCGTAATTTACTTGTCTTGCGAATAAAAATATGTAAAGACGAACTGAAATATATAATAT